>VBBH01000340.1 GCA_005888695.1 Candidatus Bathyarchaeota archaeon | reverse complement strand
GTCAGACTCCTGCACAATCGGTCCCAGGTTTTGAACGGCCTCTCTCTTCTCGATCTTTGCAATAATGAACACATTCCGACCATACCTTTCGGCTATTCGTCTTGCTGTCTTGATGTCATCAGCGGTTTGAACGAACGAGACCGCAACAATATCCACGTCATTCTCCATTCCGAAACGCAGATGTTTTGCATCCTCGTCTGTTATCGCAGGTAGACGTATCCCCAGTTTGGGAATATTCACTCCTTTTCCAGAAACCAAGTCGCCACCGGTAAGGACTCGTCCCTCGACCAAGTTCTTCCGGACACCTTCGACTTCTATGGCGATTGTACCGTCGGCGAGATAGATCAGATCTCCCTTCTTAGCCGCTTTTGGAAGGTCGGGGTAGATGATCGGTATGCGTCCCTCTTGCTCAGTCTTCTCGATTGTCAGGATGACATGGTCGGACCGCTTCAGATGAATTGGTTCCTTAGGGAGTTTGCCTACTCGCAGCTTTGGGCCGGGGAGGTCCTGCAGAATCGCAACAGGCCAGCCGACCTTTTGACTGACCGTTCTTATCATTCGAATGTTTCGACCGTGTTCCTCGTAGGTTCCATGTGAGAAGTTGATCCGGGCCACGTCCATTCCCGCCTTGATCATGCGTGCTAAAACGTGAGGATCTGATGATGCCGGGCCGATTGTGCAGATGATCTTTGTAGCGATCTTACGGGTTGGAAACTTCAATCTGACCCCGGGCCTTTCTAGCTCCTACGTCGTCGGAGAGCAATCAAGGCCCTAATCTGGCTTATCCAATATGGGATCTACGCGGGGCCTGCTCTTTGTGGCAACGGGATTTCACGGAGAAATGTTTGGATCGCACTAGTCACTTTCTCCGGTTGCTCCAGTGTTGAGATGTGCGCCGCATTCGGAACGATGACAAGTTTTGAGCCTACAATCTTACTCGCCATTCTCTTCGCATCGTCCACGGTTGTCAGCTC
>VBBH01000339.1 GCA_005888695.1 Candidatus Bathyarchaeota archaeon | reverse complement strand
CATCGAGATTCCTCCAAGTACAATGTTCTTGACGCCGAGATTTTCCACTAGATCTTTGACGTCGCTTGCTAGCAAGTCCATGCTGTACGATTCATCGGTCGCTTCAGACTGACCGTGTCCTCTAAAATCAGGCGTTATCACCCAATACTCCTTGGATAGATCCTCCGCCTGCGGCCGCCAGACGTCATGATCTAACGGGAAAGCGTGTAGTAAGACTACTGCCGGGTTCTGATCGCTACCTCTAGTCTCGTAGTACAGGTTGCAGTTGTTAATCCGAATTGTCGGCAAGCCAGTTCCAGAACGAGTAAGAACGGTTAGAGATAGGCTTGTGGGCTATACGAAAATCACGGCTGTTTATCTTGCGACCCCGGCCCAGTCTTGCCTAGTTCGGGCGGATAATCCTTCGATCTTCATATCGGGTTGAACCGTCCGGCAGCCTTCAACACTCTAAGAGCATTCAGAGTTATCATCTCATTCGGTCCGCTTCGGCCCCAGTCTACAACATCTGTAGATGGAGGCTCCCACCATTCCCGATTGGATCGTCTACCACCTTTCCCACCGTCGGGACGACGCCAGTAGTATGCTCCAGGTTGCCATCTCCCATCCTTACGTCTCTTGCGTAGTAGGATGTCCAACGCCTCCCGTGCTCGAGAATCACCAATCCTCCTCGCTCTCGAAACGATTAGAGCACCTTGAAGGATGTCATAGTGCCAATAGGCTGGATAGTGCAGCTTCAGCCATTCCTCCTTGATGATCTTGCCGTTGCTACACGACCGGAATAGTTTGTGCTTGAGAAAGAACTCGCATGCTCGATCAATGCTTATCCGGTACGTGCCCTCTTTTCCAGTTGCTCTGGCATATTCCGTGAGTCCCCATAGTGGGAGTAGGCTTTCATGGAAGGACGAGTGGTCCGCTTCGGGTCTCTGGTCACAGTTCCAACCGCCATCTGGCCACTGCCACTCGACCAGTCTTCCGGCCAAAGTTCCAACTCTCGGGTCGTCTGCCAGTCCCAGCCTCGAGCAACTCGCAAGTGCGTTTCCCTCCATGGAGGCGTGGACTCGGGCCCGACCTTCGATGGTTACGATTCCAGTTCGATGCTTCTCGCTCGCCAGCCAGTCCAACACTTGATCCGTCATTTTCTTCGCCTTCGGATGTCCCGGTGGGATCCCTTGCTCTACTAGAGATACGAGTCTCCAATGTGCGCCAGTCCATTTCGTGTAGGGATGGACTCCGAGTCCACCGTCGGGTTGTTGGCGGGAGAAAAGGGCGGTAACATGTGGACCATTGGGAATCTTTTTCCTCTCTCTTTCTAGCTTGGAGGAATTTTCAGGTTCATCCATCAAGTCTTTGAGCGCGTAGTAACGAACCGATGGATTCTCCGACTCTAGGAGCCATTGAACGGTTTGTTTATCAACCGACAAATTATCTCCCACTGAGAATATTCTCCGGATCGTATTCTGGTCTCATAGAATGTCCAGTTTTAAAATAGGGGGTTTTGTGCGAGGGCCTTGTTGAAGCCTCACACGAGCCTGGTCCACATCAAAAGAGCCCGGTGGACCCACGGGTGAAGGCCCGCCTCTGCGCGAGCCTTTCCAGCCGCACTTTGCCGTGGCAGGTTACGTTTTCGGTCGTCTGCCAACCGGTGTGCCAGCAAGTAAAATGCTACATTCATCCACTTTTAACAACTGTCAACCAGCATCCGTAATATTACTCAATTTAGTATGTAGAACCCTGTTGAATCCACAAAGTGCATTGTCCGGCCAACAAACGAGTATGATCCGATATTGTTGAGAACAAAACGTTGCCTACTACTCTATCTTGATCATCATTTCTTCCCTATATCCGATGATG
>VBBH01000061.1 GCA_005888695.1 Candidatus Bathyarchaeota archaeon | reverse complement strand
GCATGCGGTAGTGATGTTGACGGGCCAGAGCGAGTATATGCGGCCCCAGTTTATCACGTGGCGTATCGGGGTCCGGTCGACTATTGTGTGGACAATGTCTCCGAGCTTCCCGATCCAGACGTTGATCCCATCGGCGAGCATCGCTATAGGGTCTTCGTCGGGTTGTTGTCGTGCTTTCTGGGAAGCAGACATGGTTCTACCTTACCCCTAATCTAAGGAGGTGACTGTGTCCCTATTTATTGGCATCTTCAAGGGGACAAGCAAATAACCGCTTGTGGTGTAGCTGGTGACTGGTTTAGGTATGAAATAACAACGGGAACGGAGGGACTTAGGTGACCTCTACGATTCTGCCGCTCATTCGATGGTATTGGTAGCGGATTATGCGTTTTACGCAAGTTCCATTGAGGCATTGGTAGACCCGGTCGCCATTGGCGAAGAGTTCACGCAATACCATTGGTTTCTGACAGCTTACGCATCGGAAGGCTCCAGAGCGTCTTTCGTCAATAAGAAGTCGAAGGTCGATCTCTCGACGATCAGACTCCTGCTTGAGATATTGTCGATACGCAAGAGGTAGTGTTTGCCAATAAGACGCGTTCTCAGGCGATGTCTCGTACTCGAAACTTCTCCCAACCACTACAGGTGGAGTGTACCCTTCTGCAACGAAGACAGGATTCTTCGAGTACGGCACCTTGATCATAGGGTGACCGTGATGAGTGGTCACCTGTCCGTCGGACAATCTCGATTCGATAACTTGGAAGCGGTGGAGGCTACTTCTTCTTGTTGGTACGAGGCTTCCTATTCTCTAGGACTGGAGCCAACGCAGGGATAGGAAGTGGAACCTCCTTTATGCCGTCAAGGTTGACGGTGAAGGTCATCCAGTAACCCTCGTGAGGTGCCCCTTTCATCCTTCTGATTCTGAGTTGTTTAACGAGTAAGCCACGCTCTGCAAAGCCAGGGTTGAAACCAACCTCGAAGATGCCGTCTACAACATAGAACAAGAGATCGTCCAAGTCAGCGTATGCCCGGAGTGGCACGTGATGGGTGCAGAAGAATGGGACAAGCCTCTCTTTCGGCCCTTTAGCCCTCCATGACTTGATCCCGTCAAGCATAGTGTAGACCAATGGACTGTCCGCTTGGACAAGTGTGAACATCTCAGTCAACGAGTCGACGAAGACAGCTCCTCGGCCTGTCATGCCCATCTCATCCATCATGCTGAAGAGGGCTGTGGAGACAGCGCGTAAATCCTTGGGATCCTTCACATAGTGCGAGTACGGGTCCGGTTGAACGCTCGGCTCTAATCGGAACGAGAAGCAGTCAAGAAACTTCAGCATGCCCTTGTCCAGGTATGGATGAATGTCCCAGCCGAAAGATTGCATATCCTGCTCCACGACAATTGTGGGCCCTTCGAAGTTGACGAAGAGGCAGGGTTCGCCGGCTCTCAGAAGACTATAGAGCAACTGGTGCATTATCACGGACTTGCCAGCGCCGATTTCGCCAGCGATGATCGTCATATTATTCCTGGGAATGCCTCGTGGAAGCAGCTTATCTAACGGGGCAATGCCTGTACGGAAGAGCCTCGACATTGTCAACTTACTATTAGAGGCCGCGTAGGTAGTCGAGGATAAAATCCTACTGTATCCGACCGTATGGTTTCTGCAAGCGATTCTCTATTGTTCGGATTATCGAACTCTTGCGGCGACAGTCTTGATGAACGACCTATCCAGAGCGCCGGCCTCGTAGAGATTTACAAGCGTGTTCGTGCTAGCGTCACCACTTAATCGGCCTTGGTCGTCTTTGACATGTCTCCATTTGAGCTGAGTATGTCCGCTTTTTGAATTGTAGATGATGCCAAGTACTGAACTTACCTCGACGAAGGTGATGTCCTGGACTTTGTCGAGGGTCACCTTGTCCTCTGCTTCCACATACATCGTTCCCTGTTCACGTGATCGCTCGGGAAATATTGATGGGTTGGCTTCATAGTCTTGGGGTATGAAGGACTTGCAGGTACTGGATACCATGAACTTCCTGAAGCTGTCCAGGAAGCATGTTGTGTCAAGCTTGACCATTCATTTCAACCCCAGATACTATCTGCAAGATCTAACATGTGTTTTCAGACTATTAACTTGACTCTCGGAAACTGAACCTGCCCGCATGAAAAATTCAGCTTACCTGGCAAAGATAGAGATGGACGGGTGGTAGGTAAACATGCGGTTTTTTCTACCCCATCCCATATTATGCTAGTCTTGGTTGTCAGAGCGGAGACGGGATAGAACCCCTAGTGGTTGAAGAGTAGTTTGGCTATTCTAGTCAGGGTACCATCAGAGGTGTTGGATAAGCTGGTCGAGAATGCGATCAAGAAACAGGGAAACATGTACCGTGGCGAGTTGGCCAAGTTGATTGGCGCATCGAAGGAATCGCTTGAGGGGAAGACCAGTCTCTACTTGATCAGTCTCATGAAGCTGTGTGGTTTGGCAGAGGCTGACATGGAGAGCGTGTTGAAGAAGTCGAAGATAGTGAACCAACGAGGCTCGATGACACACAACATTGCCGGGGGAGACGAGTTGAAGAACGTAATCGACGACGCCCTGGAAGGATTCCAGATGCTGATCTCAGAGAGCTTCAAAGATACGGAGACTGAATCCCCCTTGGAAGAAGCTCGGAGAAGAGCCCTAAACAAGGAAGACAAAACCTCGGCCGCCGAAACAGATACAACAGAGTAGCGCCACGATTCAAATATGTGACAAACCCTTCCTTTCATCCTCGTGGCGAGTTGGGTTTGACAGGTGCCTGCTGTGAGAACGCGGATGGTACGAAATGGATCAGTGAACATTTCGATTCTAGGGCTCGGGACCATTGCGAAGAATACCAGCGGAATGGATTGTCCCCGAGCAGCACTATCCTGATGAGACGACTCATCGATGATGGACTCTCTGGTCGGACAATTCTTGATCTTGGATGTGGGAGTGGACAATTCTCAGTGGAAGCCTTGAAGAAAGGAGCATTGTCCATTGTAGGGATGGATCTCTCGCCAGTTATGATCGCAACTGCAAACAGGCTTGCTGGTGAGAGTGGTTTCGGGCTCAAGGCTAAGTTCCTTGTCGGTGATGCCGCGAAACAGGACCATAAGAATTCGGACGTTGTAATATTGGACAAAGTGGTTTGCTGCTATCCCTCGATGGAGGGGCTCTTGTCCAAGGCGTCAAGCGCATGCCAGGAGAGACTTGGCTTGATAGTTCCGAGAGATGTAGGATTCGCTAGGGTCCCAGTGAGAATCGGGGTTTACGTCGACAATCTTATCGATCGAATAAGGAAGAACCCGGCTCGGATGTATCTCCACTCTTTGGATCGTGTCGACTTTTTATTGAGAGGGTTCGGGCTTAGGCGTAAGATTGGAACGGTTGCGGGTTTCTGGCTCGTACTGATCTACGAGCGTTACTAGGATTATCTTGGTCCTATCAGCGTCCCATGCCAGCGATCCGTTCGGGTTCTATCTTCAGAAGGACCCTTTGCTCGCCGGGCTTTCGGTTGGGATAACGTTCCTGTCCAGTGTACTTTTTCGCCATTTTGTCGATGTGCTGCTCGGCCGAACTTCCCTTTAACTGATCAACCACCTTGCCCTTGATTGTCACCATGTTGTAGGGGTTGGTTTGATCAAAAATCGCTACAGCGACACGAGGGTCTCGCTTGGTGTTCGTCTGCTTAACACGTCCCATTGCTGTGTTGACTATGATGTACTTACCGTCCGTGTCAACCCAGACTGGTGTAACCTGTGGACTCCCGTCTCGATTCACCGTCGCGACGAATGCGAAGTTCTTGCCTTCGAAAAGCTTCCTCGCTTGTTCATCCAATCCGATATTCTTATTCATCAAATCTTCCCATCATCGAGAGACTTCTTGTTGGTATATAGGTTTCGAGTCGTCGGTCAATTTTTGACATATCGATAGAAGCAACTAGTGATCACAAACACGCCTGGCCTGGGTTGTCGTGTCCGTTCGATACTCATGCCTAGTGCTTGAGGTTACGTATTCCTTTAGTGATATGTTCCGGTCTTGCAGAGACTTGGTTCTTCATAACCAGGAAAAAGGATCGGGTGCTCGTGCTTACTCGGCGGGCTGGCAAAAGAATTATCATTTTCCTGGCCGTCCTCCTACCCGCGATAGCTTCTGTTCTCCCGAGTGCTCTAGCACTGCCGGAAGTTTACAGGCTTGCTCCTTTTCCTTTCAGAAGCCAAGAGGGAGCAACGGTCCAGCTAATACTGGACGTCAGTAGCGCAGCTCCATCGACAGCTTACCAATTCGTATTCGGAGTTCAAGATCCATCGACACACGTGTGGATCTCGGTCCCGCAGAATTACACGACCCTTCCTACTCAACAGGAATTCATACTAATCGTATCCTACCCGAGTTCCTCGTTCAACGCGACAGGGGGCGTGAACTCGCTCGTTGGCGTATACCCTGCCTCAGTCAGCCAGACAAAACCTGTGCCAAAAAATAATGTCGCCTCAACATTCTTCAGAATTGGCTTGACCGACAATACGGTTTACCAAAGGACACAGACCGTCTCGATCAAAGCAACAGGTTACCAAGCTTACGAGTTTGTGAACGTCAGAATCACAACCTCACCTGGTTCTACTGTTGTACTGAATAATCCGGACTTTGCCGACGGATTGGGCACCATCTCTGATAGGTGGACAATCCCACCTAGTGCGGACCTTTCCCAGACATATGTCGTCACGGCCACAGGATCGACCACCAGCAAGTCACCAGCTGATGTGGACACTTTCACAATCACTCCAGCTCAAATGACCGTCTCATCGATTAGCAGCAACAGAGGGACCTATCAGCGGACGGAACAGGTTCGGATTTCGTTTCAAGCAAGCTATCCAAGCCTCGCATTCGCCACGACCGGCTCGGCAAACGTAACGTTGATTCGACCAAGCAGTAGCGCGTTCAACATCACGGCAAGCTATGACTTCGTCTCGCATAATTTTGTAGCGACCTATAGACTGCCGATGAATGCTCAGATAGGCGTCTGGACTGCGAGACTGAACGTAAACAATTTTGATGATAGCTACGACAACAGAGGTCCAGCCTCACAAGTCTCAACCACGTTCACAGTCCAAATAGCAACTCTCACGGTTACAACGACCCTAGCTAAGACAACTTTCGTTATCAACGAAAGGATGCCTTTCAACATGACGATGACATACCCGGACGGGACTGCACTTGGATCTTCAGACCAGGCGACCGGACGATTGTCTCTCAGCGGAGGAACATATGCTGCATCAATCCCACTCATTTACGACACGTCTACCAGTCAATGGGAAGGATTGTACATTCCAACCGGTAACGAGCCGACAGGTCTTTGGTCCTTAACAGTGAATGGCACGGACAATTCAACGCCTATCAACACGGGGGTTTCTTCCAACGTTATTACTTTGAACAAGCGTGACTCAACTGTAACTGTCTCTTGCAACCCCAGTCAGATCACGGTAGGACAACAAGTCACGTGCACCGCGACAGTTACCGATGTAGACGTTGGTACAGCGATCACACCGACCGGACAAGTGACGATAAGTCCAGCGTTCGATAATCCCCAGTTGTGCGACCTTCCTTCTGGATCAGGATCGAGTGCTTCCTGCTCGGTCATCTTCGTCACGCGCCCACAAAGCCAAGGAACCAACAGCGTAACCGCAAGCTATGGTGGGGACTTGCATGAGGCTCTAAGCTCGACAACGGCGTCAGTGGTCATACAGCAGCCGCAGACAACCAACTCTGGAGATAATCCATACACGCTGCCGCTCTTCTATTTCGCCATAATCGCCGGGATCATCGCAGCGATCGTTGCCGGCTTCATAGCATTCCGGCACAAGACAACTCATACAAAATTGAAGATCGATCTAGAAGCGGTCAAGTCCGAAGCGGGCAAGATCGAGAATCAGGCATTCTTTCAATCCGTGAAGGATCAGTTGAGCAAAGACAAGGATGACGCAAGCAGCAGCAAGAGCGGTGGAGGATCGGGACCGTAGGGTTGACAAAGGTAATCGCGATCCACTCCTTTAAAGGCGGAACTGGCAAGACCACGCTCACCGCTAACATAGCCGCGACGCTCGCGACGCACAGCAGGGTCGGTGTGATGGATCTCGACCTATCTGGTCCAGGGCTCCACGTCATATTCGGACTGAAGAAGGGCGAGATCAAGGCGACACTCAGCGACATATTTCTAGGCGAGGCTGAACCAGCCGAAACGATCATTGACTTGTCGCCAAAATTTGATTTGAAGAAGGGAGGATTATTCTTCTGCCCAGCTAGCAACAAGATCGAGGATATGCTCCGGCTCTTGAAATCAGGCCTCGAGGTGTCTGTGTTCAAGGACACGATCCAAAAGGTCGGGGAGCAGTGCAAGCTTGACTATATCATTGTAGACACGCACCCCGGCGTTGAGAACGACACGGTCCTCGCAATGGGTTGCTGCGATGCGCTCGTTCTAGTCTCAAGAGTAGATCAACAAGATCTTTTCGGAACCGCGGTCATGGTGATGCTTGCTGAGACATTCGAAAAGCCCACGTTCCTTGCGTTGAACATGGTCCCGCCTGGTGTGCGAATAAAAGACGCGGTGAAAGTGGGCAAGGATCTTGCCGTATTGTTCAAGTCCCACTTCCTCGCAGCCTTCGAATTTCAGATAGACGTGATCAACAACCTGAGCAGATCAGTCTTCGTCCTCGACAATCCTAACTCGAACTTTGCGAAAAAAGTGAGCGAGGCCGTTGAGAATCTAGAGAAAGAGTTGGCCGGAATGAGCGCCCAACAGTCGAGTTTGTGATAGAATGGAGTCTAGTAGAAGCCCTAGTGTAAGCCCGAAACGACCAGCGAGCATTGACCTCAGAAGACTAGTCGGCTCAGTGAACCAGTTACGGTTCAACGACAACCGTGGAGAGGTCAGCTTCTTCGGACAAAAAATGATCATCCTGCGAAGAGACGTCATCCGCGTCATACGTGAAGGACTGGAAAAGCTCGTTGGAGACCAGGCCACACCCTTCCTATCCTATCTAGCCAGTGGAATAGGAATCCATGAAGGAAGCATATTCCGGGAAAGTACAGGATCTTCAGGCCAACCAAGCAATGCGGGCATCAGCAACATGGTGACATCGGCTCTTGAGGATACTAACCTTGGACTCGGAAAGATTCATGTGGCCAAGTCAGACTTCGAGAAAGGCACCGCAAATGTGACGATATCCAATTGCTTCGAAGCTTTGGAGAACGGGACTTCTGAGATGCCGAATTGTACTTTCACAAGCGGCTTCCTAGCGGGGATGTTTGCAGAGGTCTTCGACAAGACCGTCCAAGCTATTGAGACACGATGCATGTCTCAGGGACAATCAGAGTGCGAATTCCAGATTGGTCCCGTCCAAGATATACCGGAAGACGGAGAAACAGGGGAGAAGTCAAGTGTTAAGGAACCGGAGACTCTTCCCGTGCCGGCTACAACCGTACCGACTCAAGCAAAGGAGGACACGGCCGCGAAGCCTACGGAAGAGACGAAACCTGAAAACAAACAGTCGCCTGTGGTCGGAAAGGAAAACTCGAAACCTCCCGGTGGCGATGCGATGAGTCAAGCCGAGATAGAGTCTGGACTAGAACGAGCCTCAAGGATTGCAAAGCGAAAGGACCGTTTCTGGAATAAGTGGCTCCAGAAGGACTAAGGCCGATAATTCTCGCCACTTCCAAAAAGAGCTTTGAACCTTAGGTTATGCGAACACTTTTCTAGGTCTCAATCTCGCTCAACAGTCTACTGACTCCCTCTTGGAGCAAACCCAGCAACAGCACAAGCACGACATCGTCTATTACGGCGTGGTCAACCTGATCCGTGACAGTAATGTGATCGGGGCGATAGACGTGTGGAGGTGCCGAGGATGCCCAGAAATATTCTGCGAGGACAAGAGATACGGGGTTATGGATCTCGCGGCGGAGGTTGGCTTCCCAAAGATCGAGACCGGGGCGAAATGGGCAGCTCTCATCTGCACCAAGGAAAAAGGGTCAGACTGGACTCTCACAGGGGCGAAACCTGGAAGTATCATTCATCACTCCTGTACACCCGAAACGAAGGTAGACCTCACTGTTGGGCCGGACTATACCATAATGGCAGGAATGGCCTCAGGGATAGGAAAGCATAGAATAATCATCTTGGAGAACTTGGTCAACTCTGCCGTAGACGTCGTCACTGGAAAACCGCACACTGGACCGACAAATGCGAATCCAGCTCCTGGGCGACCATTCTCCTTCACACCTGAGCACTCAGCAGCACGGGTAGAGACGTCAAGGTACAACGTGTACAATCTAGCCAGTGTTGCACTCTTTGCTTCCGCGATATGGACCGGCTATCTGGGAGTAACGCTTGATACGGGAATCGTCTCCAGAATACTTCTACTCCTTGCAGGGATTACTGGAATCACCGGTGGATACTTTACATTAAACAAACGCAAGATTGGTCCACTGCTTGGGCTTGGCACTGGCGTGCTCGGCATCCTTGGACTTGCCACGATCGGCATCATCGGTCGAGGCCTCGACATCTACGTATTATCCATCCTTCTACTAGTTACTCTCGTTCTTGGATGGATCTCACGTAGAAGGATCAAGAAATTAACAGAGCAGCAATGGCATCCATTGGACATGCCAGCCTACGGGTAGCCGCGCAGAATAAGGGTAATCAAGAGATTTGGAACGACCCAGCTC
The DNA here is from genome assembly GCA_005888695.1 of Candidatus Bathyarchaeota archaeon. The sequence continues at coordinate 1,065 of VBBH01000061.1, read as the reverse complement.
GAATAAGTTCAGACCACAGGAAGATGAGGGACCGCGCTATGACATGGAAGTCGTGGTCGACGCTATGGACGAAGGAAGTGGAGCAGGCGGCGGCGTTGCAAACTTCTTTTCTGGATACGCTCTGTTCAAAGGGGAAAAACTCCCTTTTGACGCGATCGCCTATGGTCGCATCGGTGGACAGAACGTCAGCCCAATACTGAAAGATGAGACGGTCAAACGCTTGTCCGAACTCGGCATCGACATAGAAGCCTTCACCGGCCAGCTCCAGAGAAAGCTCGTTGAGGGCGAGATCACCGTTCAAACCCCCGAAGGGGCCGTGCCTCCCGGACTTGACCACTAAGGGACGAACTGCGGCGCGAACGATAGTGAAACGTGTACACGAAAAACATCCCAGAGTCCGTCCGATCCATTTGATCGGCCCCTCGTGATTAGTTCAGCTTGTTTTCGTGGTTGTATCCTGCTCGGCAATGTGAGCCAGGACGTAGGTTCTGATCAGGCTTGCGCCAGAAGATAGCATCACGAATCCGATTATTGCAGACAGCAATCCTGCGACTACCGCTGTGGCGGGCGGACTGATCAGAGAGACAGATGCTAGGAAGAAGTAGATCGAGATGCCGATAAGTACTACGCCTGCCCATAGCGACACGGTGGAATATTTTTTCTCAGCCATCGCCGGGCTCACGTGAAATTTCAACCCCAAAGAATCTTGATTATTTCCTGGATAATGACCTGTAAGGATTTCGCTAGCCGATTTGCTTGATTAACACGGTTCTTCGCTAAGCCCTCAAGCAATAATCCGGGCCCGTTAGATTCAAGCCTTGCGAGCCCCACGGTCGAAAGTAAACCGTTACTTATCTCCTCGGGACCGACGAGGATTAGAAGATACAGGCCAACCGTGAAAGCGACGAAGAATGAGCCTGCAACCCATCTTCTTCCTTGTCTTGGTCTCTTTGAGGCCTGCCAATGAATCATGGCAAGATCATACGCCAATTTCGACTGTGCTTCTGAGATAGCGTCCTCCGGTTTGAGCGTGTACCACACCAGGAAGGGCTCAATCAGATTCCG
>VBBH01000344.1 GCA_005888695.1 Candidatus Bathyarchaeota archaeon | reverse complement strand
TGGTCGGTTATCGCTAGACCGTCTAGTCCACGATCTCTACAAATGGTTGCGAGCTGTTTGGGCGATGTGACAGCATCGTTAGATCTGTTAGTGTGTACATGTAGGTCAAGCTTCAGCTTCAATGGGAACCCTGCTTCTGATTTCATCTAGCCGAGAACGAAGCTTTTCCGCACTGATTTTGTGGAACAAAGGCTGGAGAGAGCGAATTTTCGCTCCGGGTTTTATGATTGTCTTGCCAGCGGATTCCCATGGAAGACTCGCTTTCCCAGTCAGGCTCGAGCAAATCTTCTTCGAAGTTGAAGGAAGGAAAGGCTGTAAGAGTATGCCGAGGGTTGCCACGATCTGTAATGAGATCCCAAGAGTCTCGCCGGCAGCTTGAGCATCTGTCTTGTACAGGCGCCACGGTTCATGCTCGTTAAGGTGCCGGTTTCCTTCCCGTGCCAGCTCGACGACTTGTTCCAGAGCGTCTTTCAATCTAAAGTGTCCTAGCCTGTCATCCACCTTTGGGAGGCTAGAACTAAGTGATGTCAGGATCTTTGCGTGTTGCTCCTTGCTCGCAGAGAAATTTGGGACCTTTCCGTTGTAGTGTGTTTGAGTGAATGATATGGTTCGATGAACGTAGTTTCCGAGAACATCGTTGAGCTCTGTGTTGACTTTTCTCGCGAACTCTTCCCAGGTAAAGTTGGTATCTTTCTGCTCGGGTCTGAGGCTGATCAAGGCATAGCGCCAGTACTCTGGGCCTTCTAGCTCAAGGGCCTCGTCCATCCAAACGCCGACTTTTCTGCTTCTGGAGAATTTTTGTCCTTCGAGTTGTATGTACTCGGAGGAGGAGACCTCCCAGGGCAAATCATAGTTCTCTCTCGTAGCCAAGAGTAACCCTGGAAAGATTACAACGTGAAATGGAATGTTGTCTTTTCCTATGAAGTGGACGTTGCGGCTTTGGGGGTCAAACCAGTACCTCTTCCATAAAGATGGTTTCTTCTTTTTTTCAGCCCATTCCTTTGTTGCCGAAACGTATCCGAGGACGGCTTCCATCCAAACATAGATGGTCTTTCCCTCTGCACCCTTGAAGGGTGCTGGTATGCCCCAGGCGTTGTCGCGAGTCAGCGAGCGAGGCTTGAGTCCGTCCCTGATCCAGCCGAGGCTAAAGTTTCGCGCGTTTTCGGGAAAATTCGGATTTGTTTCGATGTACTTTCGAAGTAGTTCTGCGAGCTTGGGCAGATCAAAGAACCAGTGTTCCGACTCTCTCTGGACAGGGATCTCGTGATCGAGGGCACATCGAGGGTTAATGAGGTCCTTCGGGTCGAGGACCCTGCCACAATTATCGCATTGGTCGCCGCGGGCGTTGGGGTTGTGACAGTAAGGGCATTCACCTTCGACGAAACGGTCAGGAAGGAATCGTTTGTCCTTCAGACAGTATAGCTGTGTTATCTTTTGGCTGTAAACGTAGCCGTTCTTTTGATGGCTTCTACCTCGATGGGGGTGCCATGCTCGTCGCTTCCACTGACCATGACGACGTCTTCGCCTTTCAGTCTGAGATAGCGCGCGTAGACATCGGCGGAGAGAAGCTGGGTGAAGGTTCCGAGGTGCGGCCGGTCGTTGACGTATGGCCATCCGGAGCAGACAACCCATCTTCCCAGTTTTTTCACCCGTTCCAGAAAGAAATGCGCCTCTTGCTGTCTGGGCTGGATAAGGGTTTTGCAGAATCGGTTCTTGGAAACGGTTGAAATACCGGGAAGGGCGTATTGTGGGTAGGGTCACCGAATCGGACAACTATGATCAGTTACGATGTCGCTGACCGTTTGGACAGAGACCCTCTTCAGATTCTGAAATACTTGGCAAAGGAGATGGCTACAGCAGGCTCTTTCGAAGGCGGAAAAGGCTACTTCCAGGGCAAGTTTTCCAGAGAAACTATCAACAGGCTAATCGGAGCTTACTCAAACAGGTTCGTCATCTGCCCCGTATGTCATAGACCGGATACTAGGGTCGAGCGTCGGGACAGGTTGTCCTTCCTCGTGTGCGAGGCGTGCGGTGCGCGCTCGTCGATTCTGACAACGTAAGGGTTGACCTCTTGGGCCTCGTCTATGCCCGGTCATACAAAACGGAAAAGGGCACGATGGTGGCTTGTTGCGATAAAGAGTTGCTCGGAAGAATATTTCGAGAAGGCAAGCTGAAGCTCTCGCTGCAGACGAACTTCTATGGAAACGCGACGGTAGACCTCTTGGAGGCGCTCGTGTTACTGGATGGAGCCGATATTCTCAACCTTGTCGGCGAGAATATTGTTCGAGCGGCAATTGACAGAGGGCTGGTCCACCCGCACGCCGTAATATCGATCGCAGGCGTTCCGCACGTGCAGGTCATGAAGCTCTAGATTATGTTCTCTGGTTCATCAGTTTAGAAATCGGGGAAGGCTTATTGGATTAATCGATGGCGGGGTTCGATTGTAGCCCGGTGGTGTAGCGGACTAGCAAGGGCCCGAGTGCCCGGCCAATGACGGGCTTTGGACCGTTACCAGGGAAGAGACCCGTCGACGGGAGTTCGAATCTCCCCCGGGCTACCAAAGCGGGCACTAGAAATAGACGGTAACCCTCTCACCGGAATGATTGGAGTAGTCGAGAGGGACACTTCAAGGTCAAAGACTCCTTAGACTTGGATCACTAGTACGAGTCGTCTGCGCTTGGCTTAGGACGGAGATTATCAAGCCAATGTCTGCTGAATTCTCAGTCCTAAGTTCTACCTGGCCTTTCTTAAGCGCGACCCTGAGACGCTGTTCATCAACAATTCTAGGTTCAGGATTTTTCACGTCCATAACTACAAGTTGGCCGAATCCATTGTATAACCATAGTTTCCCGTCTTCATACTTGTCGAGCCTGGATATGTGCGCCTTCCTGGTCATGAAAATCGTTATGTGTAAGACAGCAGAGGTTGTCGGGGCTATTATGAAGCCCATTGCGGAACCTGCCCGGCCTTGAACTTGACTGACTGCAACTTCTATCCCGCGAAGGTTGCCGTAGGTTCGCTGGTAGAGCGGATGCTTCTGAGACCATTCTTCACTGAATTTCCGACGACCCCGATGCTGATGAACGGCTCCAGCCCCGAGCGCAGAGAAAATCACAGCCACCCAGATCGCTATTCCGATCCCGGTGTACGATGTGGCGGTCGCGAGGGAATTACGTTGTATATCAGCAGAGGAAAAATGGAGAACATACCTGTAAAAGCGACCAGAGTGTTGATCGCAATCCACCTTCTCAGCCACTTCCAGTAATCAGTGTGGACACTCTTGAAGTGGCCTCGCATGCCCCCCTGCAGTCCCAGGTTGAACCGAATATTTTCGGTGCATATTGGACAGGAATGGAAGACCGGAATCCTCTTCGCAGAACGGTGTATAGACCATATCACGACGACTATCAGGATTAGGGGAATGAGTAGTCCGACGATCGGATTGGGGGACGGTGCTGAGGCCATGTCCTGGGGAACCTCCTACGGCGCAATATCACATTCTACAAGTTACTAAGCATAGCTCTAGAACGGGTGCTGACTAGCGTAGAGTCTCTTCCGCTTGCCCTATTTCTCGGGACTCTAAGGCGATAGCCAACTAATCAGAATGTTTGGGATAATACGGAATCAGCGGGTTCGAGGGGCCGCGATTTGGCAGAAGCACTTGTGGTCTCTTGTATTCGTGCCACTTTTTACCTTAGTCTTGAGGAAAAAGATGGAGGATGGGATATGGCCACCAAGTACGAGAATGTAGCGAATTTCGCTTCTTGTAGTGCCTACAAGTGTAGGCTGTTTGACGTGAAACAGTTTTGTGGTGCGTGGAGAGAGGCTCGACATTGTCTTGATGGAAGAACCAGAACTCGTCA
>VBBH01000343.1 GCA_005888695.1 Candidatus Bathyarchaeota archaeon | reverse complement strand
TGCCTATCCGAGCAGCCTGTTGTCAGAACCGTGGCGGACGCTCTACGCAATCAACCCCATGGTGGGCGTGGTGGAGGGCTTGCGGTGGGCCTTGCTCGGTACGGCGACGGCGCCCGGACTCATGAGCATAGTGTCCGCGCTGGCCGCGCTGACCGTCCTGGTCACCGGGGTGTTCTATTTTCGGCGGATGGAAAAGACCTTTGCCGATGTGGTGTAGGGGAACGTATGAGTGACATCGCAATCCGGGTTGATGGTCTAAGCAAGCACTACCAAATAGGAGCCAGGCAAGAGCCGTATTACACCCTGCGTGAGACGCTGACCGAGTCACTGGCGCGTCCCTTTCAACAACTCTGGCATTTCTTCAGTCCGAATGGTGCTGGTTCTCCGACGCCCAAGGCGTCAAGCATCTGGGCTCTGAGGGATGTCTCCTTTGAAGTCAAGCGTGGCGAAGTGGTCGGCATCATCGGCCGCAATGGGGCGGGCAAAAGCACGCTCCTCAAAATCCTCTCCCGCATCACCGAGCCGACGGAGGGCAGGGCTAGGATTCACGGACGAGTCGGTTCACTCCTGGAGGTGGGGACGGGCTTTCACCCGGAACTGACCGGTCGTGAAAACATTTACCTCAACGGCGCGATCCTGGGAATGAAAAAGGCCGAAATCGATTGGAAGTTTGACGGGATTGTGGAATTTGCAGAAGTGGAACAGTTTATCGACACGCCGGTGAAGCACTACTCGACCGGGATGTACCTCCGTTTGGCCTTTGCAGTCGCGGCCCACCTCGAGCCGGAGATCCTGATCGTAGATGAGGTATTAGCGGTAGGGGATGCGGCCTTTCAGAAGAAGTGTCTGGGCAAGATGGGGGATGTCGCGAAGGAAGGGCGGACAGTGTTGTTTGTAAGTCACAATATGGAGGCTGTACAAGAGTTCTGTGGCCGTACCCTTCTGATAGAATCCGGTAGCCTTCGAATGGACGGTGTGCCGGATACAGTGATACACGAATATCTGAGCATGGCCGTACATTCTAAGGATGGTGAATTCGACTTTTCCAATCATCCTGGCCGATCGGCAAGATATTACCCCATGATTAAACAGGTGGTGCTACGTTCAGGGGACGGCTTACCGACTACGGTTTTCCACCCCTATGACAGACTGCAAGTCGAACTCATTCTTGATCCGCCATCTCCTATTAGATGCCCGAGAGTGGCCTGCGCAATCGAAGATAATATCGGACGGCGAATAATGACGCTTGCGTCATATTTTCAAAGCGAGCAACTTCCCGACATTAAGGGTCTGTGTCGAATAAGGTGCATCTTGCCTGAGCTCATCCTCGGAAGTGGCTGTTATCTCATCAGCGTAAGCATCGGGACCAAGTACACTGGTCTGCTTGATGAGGTGCAGAATGCAGCATGGTTTGAGGTCGACTGGAGAAACAGTTACGGGAATGGAGAGTCATATCATCCAATCTATGGACCCGTATTAACCAAGTCAGTCTGGACACTTCTAGACTAAGCCACCGCGTTTCATGAAAGCGGTTGTGAGAGGACTCAGCAAGCAGCACATTAATCTCTTCGCAGAGGGGCGAAGCGGAGGGAAGAGACGATGAGCCAAGCTTTACCTGACACCATAAACGCTGTTGAGAGCCATCACCTGTATCTAGAACTAATGAAGAAATGTTTAACTCGGTATATGTTTCCGGAAATGTATAGAACATACTGTCCATCGGAGCAAGGGCTTGAACGGATGCTGTTTTATCTGATCGAGAAGTGGCTCGCCCCGCGAGAGCTTCAATTGGTCAAGAAAGTGTCCTTCGATCCGGTAGCCCGTGTTGAGGGTCGAGACTGGCCCACGGAGGCCGAGACAATGATCGGCTTAAAACGCCTTGACAATCTTGAAAGCTGCATCACCGATGTTCTTAGACGACGGGTGCCAGGGGACTTGATAGAAACCGGTGTATGGCGGGGTGGTGCAACAATCTTTCTATAACGAGCTGAGGGTCTCCTTAGATCAGGTGAGGGCGAACTTTGCCAAGTATGGCCTACTCGATGATCAGGTGCATTTTCTTATTGGATGGTTCAAAGATACCCTACCGAAGGCTCCAATCGAAAGGCTCGCGGTTCTTCGGCTTGATGGGGACATGTACGAGTCAACATTGGAGGCACTCCAAAATCTTTACCCGAAGCTCTCAATCGGAGGATATGCGATTATTGACGATTATGGGGCCGTCAAGGGATGCAAAGCGGCCGTTGAAGATTTTCGTACAGAGTACGGCGTCACCGAAGAGTTACAGTGGATAGACTGGGGTGGCGTATTTTGGAAGAAACTTATGCAACCTAACCGCAAACAACAAATACGCCTGAACGCTTAAATGACCCTCCAAACACACAGGATCGGTGACATCACCAGAGGGATAAACGCGCCTAATCTGGTGTGCAGAATCTGTGGCAACACCAAGGGTAATACCGTCTACCATGTAAGAGATATGATGTTCGGGTATAGGGATGAATTCGCATACTTCCAGTGCTCCTCCTGTGAATGCCTGCAGATAAATGCTTTCCCCAGCGACATGACGCGCTACTATCTTTCTCAATATTATAGCTTCGTGCTTATTAACCAACGCGAACAACCCAAAGAAATCATGTCCCAAGTGAGCTCCTATGCCCAATCCTACAAAAATAGCTATGCAGCATTTGGCCGAGGGGTGGTTGGCAGAATCCTTTATGCACTTTCTCCAAACCCAACTGCTCGTGAGCGGCTTCGTACCTTACTTCGTGAAAGCTTTCCTCCTGGCGATCTCGAGAATCTAGGTATCACACCAAACTCTAGCCTGCTCGATGTGGGCTGTGGATCCGGATCGCGGCTCCTGGGGCTTTATGGGGCCGGGTTCAGGACGCTTGGTGGAATAGACTTGTATATCGAATCGGACACACACTACGAAAATGGCGTTCAAGTGCTCAAGCGCACGATACATGAGATCAGTGGCAGTTGGGATGTGATCATGTTCCACCATTCCTTCGAACATCTCAGTGATCAAGTTGAAACGATTCGGTCTGTCGCGCGTCTACTGTCCAAGAACGGTCTATGTATCATTCGAATCCCGACTGTGACCTCTTACGCGTGGGAAAATTATAAAGAACATTGGGTGCAGCTTGATGCGCCAAGACATTTCTACCTACACTCAATAAAGAGCATGCAATTGCTCGCCACAAGGTTAG
>VBBH01000331.1 GCA_005888695.1 Candidatus Bathyarchaeota archaeon | reverse complement strand
AAGCAGACCCAAAACATGCAAAAGTGGCCAAGACAAATATTGCCCGTGCCGGACTAGCCAAGAAAGTAGAACTTCGACTAGGAAAAGCCCAGGAAACCCTCCCCCGGCTCGTCAGAGAAAAAACAGGTCCTTTCGACCTCATATTCATCGACGCTGACAAACCAGGATATCCCTCGTACCTAAAATGGAGCCTCAAACTCTCCCATCCCGGAACGCTGATTATCGCGGACAATGTCGTGCAAGATGGCAAAGTTACGGATCGCTCCAACCGTGAACCCAACGTCCAAGGAATACGCAAGTTCAACAAACTACTCGCCGATGATGCCCGGTTGAGTGCGACGGCGATTCAGATGGTTGGCAATAAAGGCTGGGACGGGTTCGCAGTGGCACTCGTGACAACCAACCCGAAGATTTAAGCCAAGATTTCTCGAAAAAGCCAAATCAAAACACAATCAAGTTGGCCCTGTCAATACCGAGCACGCGAACCTGCAAGGAGAAAAAGATTTCGGGCTTTCTCTCCCTTTCTAGAAATCAGCGGCTATATGATCAGGTACTCATATTCTAGGAGGATGCCCGCCGGTATTCCTACTATTAAGCCGATTATGATTCCAGCGATTAACGATTTAGCGTCCATTGTTCTGAATCGCTCCATCGTCTTCTCAGGCACTAATCTTCCCATAAAGAGACCTTACGCCCAAGTTGTTATGGTCGCCAATCATGTAACTGGAAAATCGACCATTGAGAAGCCTGATGAGCCTACTGAGACCCGGTATTGGCTGAGAAAAAGGAAGGGGGAGGCCCGTGGTCCGGGCCTTTCACTCGTCTAGTTTGCTTGTATGGTGAAGGCTATTGTTGCCGGTGTTCCGGAAACGTTGCGGGCTAGCCCGTTGGTCCTGTAGGTTAGAGTGCTCAGGCCTGCTGTGACAACCGCTTGGTCGGCTAGATTGTTGTAAGTCAGGGTCAGGGTGAACGTTGTTTCCTGGAGTGGCGCGAGGGAGCCGGTTACTACGGGCAGTACGCAGTCGACAATATTATTGCCAGCGCATGAGAAGGTACCGCTTCCAGCTCCTGCGACCGTTACGGTCAATGAGCCGTTGAGGTCTGTGGTTACGCCGCCGAAATTCTTGACCTTGACAGTGTACACGGTAAGCCCGGAGACTGGGCCTGAAGTGGGAGTGCCCGAGGGCGTGTTAGTGTAGCCGAACTCTGTAAGCTTCAGAACGGGCCTTGGGTCTACGAAAGCTTCTGGAATGACCACGTCTGGATTACTAGATGTTATGGTAGCCGTCTTTGTGTTAGGGTCGGGAGTGAAACCTGGCGGAGCTACTGTCTCTGTCACCGAATAAGTGCCGGGACCTAGGTTCGCGAGCTTGAACTGGCCTAGAACCGGGTCGGCGTCGGGTGGGCTGTTGTCGAGCACTGTGACGCAGGTGTTGACATCTGGCCCACAGACCTGGAAGGTCGCTCCTCCCAAGAGGTGGCTGTTATTGTCGAACTTAGTCCATGACAATGAGCCGCACGTGACAAGGCCGCCCTCAGCATAGTCTTTGAGGGTCGCAGTGGTAGAGGGAGAGGTCCGCGTGTCGAAGAGGAACTTGGTAAAGCAACCTTGAGAACCCGGGAGCAGATTTGTGATATCCAGCCCTACTTCAAAGAACTCTGCAGTCGCCAGTGTATTTGCAGTCGAAGTCTTGTCTTGGGTGGCCCAGGGAGTTGTGATGGAGGCAGTGTTTACTTTCGCACAAACATTGTCTGTGACGAGAGCGACTGAGCAGTCGGCATTGCCTGGAGTCGTGAGGAGGCAGAGGTTTGGACCCGCAGGAGTGGCGCAGGAGCCAGAGCCAGTCCATTCGATCACGCTGAGAGTGGTGACAGTTCCACCCGTGGAAAACTCACCCACAACAAGGAGATCCCCTATAGTATGGGCACCGGTGAAGGACGTAGTAGCGCCTGATGTTGAACAGCTGACCGTTGGGTCGGCGAGGAGCCAGTATCCGAGATCGCCAGCGCCGTTGTTCGCAAAGCGTTCAAAAGCGCCGTAGATCAAGAGGTGTCCCGCCCGATTACCGGTCGCAGGTCTGATGGCGAAGCTGTAGGCGTGGAGTATGTCATCTTTGGGTGTAAGGTTGTTCGTTCCAGTGCATTGCCATCCACTGTTTGCAATATCGAGTGTGTCTTTGCTCCCGGTAGTGAACGTAGTAGTCTCTCGCAAACTGTGAGGTCCGTCATTGGTCCACCCGGAGTCTACTCCACCGGACGGCAAGGCAAGCCTTCCACCATTAGAGTTGAAGAGCGCACCCCAGTCTGTGGGAAAAGTCCCTGAGGAATCCTTGACGATGTTTCCATCAAGCTCAAAGACACCTGCATTCCCTACATCGGCGAGTGCTAGGGCTCTCGGGAGGAAAGGCGCTACGATAACCATTGTCATGACCGTTACTATCAGGATAGCTTGAACGTACCGTTTCAAGAGCAGTGATTTGGTTCGGTTTGAGATGTTTCCTATAGTAGACATATTTTTCGAACAGCACAACTATCTTTATGCACTTAAAACTACCTATTGGTAGATTATCTAAAGGGACGGCCGTAGCATCCAAGAGATACACAATTGTTGACAGAGTAGTATCTAAGAACTGACTCGAATTTAGGCGTCACTATTCTCGAGCAATATCGGGCAGGTAGTAGGGTTTCCTAGACTGGGCGGCCTAAACTGCGCCGCTTCACCTTCCGTCATCCTGGATTCAGTGTTTTACCCGTCACCTCTCGCCCGATTGCGGGTTGAGGGGTCTTTGACAAGAGCCATTGCACCGCATCCACATCCAGTTCGAACTATGGATGAGTGACA
>VBBH01000330.1 GCA_005888695.1 Candidatus Bathyarchaeota archaeon | reverse complement strand
ATCGTCCATGTACATGTAATCTCTGACGGATTCCGGGGCTCCTATGTAGCAAGTCTCGTCCGTGAGCATTTTTGAGATTAGGTACTCGACCATGAACCCGCTCTCGCCTGTTCGACCGTAGCTGTTGATGGGACGCATGACTGTGCCTCGAAGATGGTAGACCTTGTTGGCCATCTGGATATACTCGTCTGCTGCTGATTTTGTCACTGCATATGGTGATGCCGGGTTGAGCCGATCGTCTTCTCTTATCGGTCTCTTTCCGTCTTGCCATCCGTAAACTTCAGCTGTTGAAGCTGCGATGAGTCGCGTCTTCGGGTTCTCCTTTAGGATCGCATGGACCAAGTTGACTGTTCCGTCAAAATTCGTTGTGATGTATGGGTAGGGATCGTCGAAGGAGAGTCTGACTGGGGTGAGTGCGCCGAGATGGAAGACGATCGCGGGATTGGATGTTTCGACGGCGGAGAGTACTGAGTGGTATCTGCTCAGGTCTCCCTCGATGATGTGGATTCGGTCGAGGACAGGTTTGAGGCGTGACAATTCTCTTTCTGATGTATGTCGTACGAGTCCGTAGACGTCATAGTCATTTTCGACAAGCTTCGAGGCTAGTCGTGATCCGATGAAGCCAGTGATTCCTGTAACCAAGACGTTGGTCATTTCGTGACTGCCTTCAGGGTTTCATTTGCTTCTTCTAGCTCCCTTAATGAGTTGACGGTTACGAACATTCCGTTGTGCATGTAAACACGCATTTTCCTGCGCTTGGCCAAGAGTGGGAAGGTTGTTCTTTCTACATCGCCTGATTTGGGAAGGTAGGGGAGTATGTTTCTTTGGAAAACGTAGACGCCGGAAGAGCACACAATATCTTCCAAGATGGGTTTTTCTAGGAATCCTCTGCAGTATCCTGCCTTGTCTGCTAGTACTAAGCCGAAGGGGAGTCTTGGGTGGACAACGGCGATCGTGACTAAGGGGTTTCCTTTTTCATGTTGGGTAACCATGCGGGGGATCTTAAGATCGGTTATCTGGTCTCCGTTGAGGGCGAGAAATGTTTCGTCCTTCATGTGTCGTTGGATGGCGAGTCTGAAGCCTTCGCTTGTGCCTCCCTCGACAGTGTGGACGCTATACTTGATGTGGACTCCATATCGGGAACCGTCTCCAATATAGTCCATGATTTTCTGCTTTAGGTAAGCGACTCCTATTGCTAGGTCGGTTATTCCAGAGTCGCGGAGCCATTCGATAACCCATTGTAGAAGGGGTTTCCCGGCGACTTTGACGAGGCCTTTGGGGAGGTCAGTGGTTATCGGCCGTAGTCGGACGCCCTCTCCGCCAGAGATGATTACCGCGCTTCTGAGTTGGTGCGTTACAGGCTCAACCTCTTGGGATGTATCATGTTTAGTCTGGTCGGGGAGCCGTTTTGGGTTTGGGGTAATAATAGTAGCCATAAATTACGAAAGGTCTCAGTCTTCCGATCGAATGCAAGACCGTCCGCTTTCCTGAGATTCCAAGCTCTCTTCGTGCTCGCCCGGCTTTGATTTGGCCCCTGACCGATCGTGGAACGGAAATTCGCCTTCTGTGGAGGACCGTCAAAGTTCTATCTAGTCGGACCTTGTAACCGTTCTGCCTCAGCCTCGTGTCAAGGTCCGTATCGACTGCAAAGACATCCCGGAACCCTTTCACCCGGGTGAGCGCATCAATCGAGATTGCTCTTGCTCCTCCTCGGGGTTGTTCGCCTAGAGGGGCTATTCGGTGGGTTTTTTCCCATATGGAGAAGACGCGGTTCAACATTCCTTGGCTTGGATCGGTCTTGGCGAGTGCGGATACTGATGCGTACTCGGTTAATTGTGGGAGTAGGTGCTCGACGAAATCTTTCGGAAGGGTCATGTCCGCGTCAACTATCAAGAGAGCCTCGCCCACTGCCTCTCGTCTGGCTAGTTCAAGATTTTCGGAGTATGTGTTATTCCACCTCACATTTTCCTTCCGTAGTATCGTGGATCTTTCCACTGGTAGAATTGAGGTTGCTATTTCCACCGTTCTGTCCGTGCATTTGTCCGCAACTAGGATAATCTTGGTAGGTTGGATGGTTTGTTGAAGGATCGATCTTATGCAGTCTTCTATGTATTTTTCTTCATTATGTGCTGGTATGGCCACTGTCGAGGCCGGGGTCAAAAGCGTGTTTCTACTCTATGTTAACGGCTAGGAGGTAGAATCCCGCGAGTACCAGTGGGAAGAGGGCGAACGGGGTGTAGAAGATCAATAGTCCGCTAATTATCAGAATAGATAGGACGGTAAGATCGATCCTCGCTTTCTTGGTCTTGAAATTGGGTTCCCAGTATCCTATCGAGTATAAGCTCACTCCCAACACGACTAGGACCATTGCCGTGCTAAGGAATAGGAAGGGAAGGAGCGAACCGGTGATGGGCTTGTCATTTGATGTTACTGGCAAGCTTGGTGTTATCGGGCTGAGAAGATATTGCAGGCTGAGTGCTTCTCCGATTCCGAAGGCGCCCCAGATAACTGGGAGTAGCAGAAGGCGCCGTTCCAAGGCTGGTTCTTCATGGACGATTCCTAATGCTGATATAAGGATTGGTTGGGATCGGTGATTGTTATTTACTGCGTTTAGAGAAGGGTTGTTGAGCCGTGAAGTTCCAAGACTTCCTATTTCGTGCCTGGTACTATTTCAGGACTGGTTATGGCATCTACCTGGCGTTTCTGATAGGTTTCCTCAGTAATATGATCGTTATTTTCAAATTGGCGTTTGAGCCGGTAGAGCTTACGTGTTCGCCGCCGTCGTATCTTGGACCTCTTGCTTCATGCCCTAATCTGCTCGGTAGAATATTGAAGAGTGTATTTCCCAGTCTTGCATGGTTCGCGATCATTGCGACTGCTCTGACGATTCCTTTCGGTGTCTATG
>VBBH01000338.1 GCA_005888695.1 Candidatus Bathyarchaeota archaeon | reverse complement strand
CATGTCTCCTGGAGATTTCGACGCTCAATTGGGCTTCGCTGAACGATGGATGGACGAGAGAGGAGTCGACAAACCATTGATGCCAATAATTCAAGCAGCAGACGACGGAAAATTGGCAATTGAATTAGTCGGAATAACGGCGAAGCACGGTAGCAAACCTGTCGGTCTCGATTTTCGAGGCGGTTTCCACTACCATGCGTTGAGAGCGGTTGAGGATTACAAGAAAAAGAACCCTGATGTTTGGATCCACGCGTTGCAAGTTCCTCCAAAGATCCGGCTAAGCCGTCATCCTCTTCCATGTAGTCAAGGGATGATACTGCCAATGTTCGGAGTCGACAGCTTCTCAAGGTGGATAGTGCCTCCTCCACCGACACCTTTGACAAAGGACGTGATCAACGTCTTCGATCCGAAGAGCTGGGGCAGCCTAAAGAAGAAAGATTTCGAAGAAATACGGAAGAACACTACCAACTGCAAATGTGCCGTCTGCCAAGGCAAGGACCTTGAACCATTCTACGAAGGCAAGGTACTGGACGTCCTGGCCCGTGCCAAAGTACATGACCATCTTGCGCAAAGAGTTGAGCTTGAGAAGACTCGAGAATCGATCAAAGAAGGAGAATTTCTGTCTCTTCTGAATTCCAAAGAGTATCCGAGGGAATTTCTCAAACAAATGCCGAGCCGGAAGGAAGATTGAGCGATAGCGGAAGCCTACTCTGTTGACTGTTCCTCCGACGGCTGAGGAACTGATTCCTCCATTGAAGAGGTCGCGGGGGCTTCCGCGTCATCATCTTGCGGCTTAGCCTCAGCTACAAGCATCATTAGACTAGGCAGGTCAACCTCCGCCTTCGTTCGCCAGCCTAGGCTTATCATGCCTGTCTCATCTTCTTCCAAATACCCAGTGCGCAGAAAAGTGTCGGTGAGCGTTAACGTCCTCCACCTTCCTGCTTTCTCTGCAATCATAATCTCAAGCTCCTTACGCTCCACCTTCCCTTGTTTCGATACCACTAAGGACAGAGCTGCTGCCAACGCAGCGAGGTTGTCGATTCGCCATCCCGACATTCTCGCTTCCTTGGGAGTCAGTGTACCCCTTAGCCGGACGAAATATCGGAACTTGTCGGCTTCGTCGTCTTCGGGGGAGTACTCACCGATCCCTCCTGCTTCGACCTTCTTTACCTGTAAGTCCAGCTCCTTCAGCTCCTCGTCAAGCTGATCCAATACCTTCTCGTAGGATTTACCAATCCCTGCTTTCAACTCCCAAGCTTTGGCACCCGGCACTCGGCCACGTTTGAAGAAAAGCATGTGAGCGGCACGCTTCAATCGCTCGCTGGGATATGACGGTTCAGGTTGAGTCGGAGGACTGACGATTGGCTGATTATCGTCTTGATCCGATTGGGCCGATTCGTCGCTAGTTTCCTGCTCCGACTCACGTTGGGTTTGAACTTCTTCCATGATATCCTACCTCACTTCTCGCGGTATTGCGATCGGGAAACTCACGGGTGTTGCTTCCTTGCGTATGCTCGGCTGCACTTTCGGCGCGAGGATTAACTCTCCGCCTTTCGATTCGAGGGTTGCGTAGCCGTAAGTCACCAGGAAGCTTGCTAGTTGCGCGCGTGATACAGTCTCGCTTCGATTCTGACCCTTTACGAAAGCCCAATAGTCTATTTTTGTCTTCGTCCCAGCAATTTCCTTCAGCTCGATCCAGAACTCGTCGAGCTTCTTACCGAAGGCTTTGTCCGCGATCATTCCCAGACGGTGGAGTTCCTCTGCCTCTGTCGTTACGGGTAGGGAAATTGGACCCGGCTGAAATCTCTTCCATCTCTCGAAGAAAGGTAGCATTTTTGTCCAATAATCCAGGGCTTCTTTAGCTGTCGGGATCGTTAATTGTTCGAATTCTACTATCGGATGCCATGATAATAGGAGGAATCCGGCGAGTTGATCTCGGGACATTCCTCGAAGCTTCTCTTGCAACATTGATGGATCTATGTAGAGGGTGCTCGATTGGAATCTGAGGTTGGCACTCTGTAGGCCTACGACTTTTGCAAGACTCGCGAGGGCTTTCATATCCAGGAGATGATCTCCAAACTCCGTCCATTCCTCCACGTGCAGCCTCAGTATTCTAAGTGCTTCACTGATATCGAGCAGGAATGGGTTGAACCTCCTATTTTCGATAGACACGCATGTCTCGATGAGTTCCTTGAGTTCGCGCCGGGCTCCTCCCCTCTTCCTCCCAGTGTGTTTGGAACCTGCTTGCAATTTGTTCGACACGAGTTATTTTAGCTCCTTGATGACCGAGGCCCCTTCCACGTTCTGCACAACCACTACGTGGACATCTTGTCCTTCGGGCAATGTAACTTCACCGGGTGTGATCGCAATGTATTCGCTCGGGTCGCTTGATGTCGCCGCGGCATAGATCAGCTTCGTGACGGTTTCCCTGTTTTTCGGATCCATATGCACGTCGAATTCGTCAATCGCTCGGAATGGGGATTCGACATATTGCTGCAATGACAATAGAAAGGCTATGATAGCGACTGTTCTTTCTCCGCCGCTGGGAGCTAAGCTGTCGAGGGAAACGGGATCGTTCCCCTTGAACCCTGCGTATAATTCGAGGCCGGATTTTTCGATCTCCTTGGCAGGTTTCAGGACAATCCTTCCCTTGGCACCTACTTCGGCGAGAAGGCTGTCGTATCGGATCGAAAGATCCTCGAACAGTTTCTCCATGATCGTGCGCCATTTTGCTAGTCGCTCGCGGAGATCATGCAGAACTTCCCCTCGGTTCAGTTCTACGACCTCTGCCTTCTTCTTCAGGTCCTCGTAGATACCAGCATAATTGCGGTAGAGCTTCTCTACATCTTCTGACAAGTGGGCGAGTGGCTTGAGCCGATCCTCTACGGTCGCTATGTCAACGCCAATTGTCTGGAACTCTCTTGGTGTATCGAATCTGGGACCTAGTTGAGACGCCTGTGCTTGCAAAGGGTGCAACTCTTCGAACCCCAGCCTGATCTGTGTCTCAAGCTCGCGTATCTGCTCATCCATGGCGGCAATCTTGAAGCTGTTCACTTCTCGCTTGACTTTCGATTCGACCAGTGTGTCCATGTTCTTGTTGAGTTCGCCTGTTAGGTCGAGGATACTCTTTCGGAGGTTACTGGATTGTTCATTCTCTAGAGTCGAAGATCGGGAGAGTTGTCGTGCTTCTTCATCTATCTCTACTATCGCTCGTCTAACGTCTGCATTCACAGAAGCCTCGCTAGGATCCGGGTCACTATTCAGTTTGCTTGTTAGTTTGAGAATTTCTTTCGTCCTCTCTATCCATTTGGTGGCGGCGGCTCTGAAGCCCCGTTGATGTTCTAGGTTCAGCTGTTCTCCCCTGAACTTCTCGATCTCAGCATTCAATTCTAACAATCGACGGCTTGTCTCCTGGCTTCTCTTGTCGGACACCTCATGCTCGGTCTTCGCGTCCCCCAAGTCATCTCGAACTCTTGCGACACGATCATCTAGTCTCTTCTGCGATGCTTCCTTCCTGATGATCTTTCGCCAGACAAGCTCTCTTTGTAGATCTTGCAATTGCTGCTCTAGCTTCTTCTTCGACTCCCACTTTTCATGTTCTCGCCTCCAATGCTCATAGGTCTCTCTGGTCCCTTCAAGGACGGAGGCCATTGTTTGATGCTCTGTTGTTAGCTTCTGCAGTCTTTCAGAGGACTCAAGCACTTCTTTCCTATAGGCCGCGAAACCAACGGCGTCTTCCAGCATGAGAAGCTTCTCTGTTGGTGTCACAGATCCGAATCGGCCGACCATTA
>VBBH01000341.1 GCA_005888695.1 Candidatus Bathyarchaeota archaeon | reverse complement strand
TTCGACTGGTATTCCGTCTCAAGTTGTGCCTTGGCAATCAGATATTCTCGCAGGAAGACATAGGCAATCTCAACAGAGTTCACATTCACAACGAGGACACCGTCAATCATCACAGAATCGCCCAGGGCGTCACTCGGCATCGCTGTGGTGGCGACCATTCCGAACTGTGTGCCTTTCCGAGCCATGTATTGTTTGACTTGTTCAATGTAGCTATGGCTCCACGTTTTGACCATCTTCGATTCCACGATTATTGTGCCGGCGACGTCGGTGTTTTGTAAGACGGTGCACTCTATGTCTTCACCTTTTCTGGTTGAGTTTTCTGTGGTGAACGAATCTCTAGGGACAACAGCCTTGAGTCTCTTGGTAATGGAGACCTCTTGGATTTTGCCTCGGAGAGGGCTCCCCATGAGTTCGTGTACAGCCCTTAGAACGTCGGATTTTCCGTTGTCAACTGAATCCTTTATGCCGAGCATCAGTGTTGTGGTCTGCTCATTAAGCAGGTCTTTGACCCATTGAGGATTGTCTTGCACGGTACTCACAATTTTTGCAACTAGAAATACCGTCTCTGTTAGTTTTCCATCTTCTCTCAGCCTCCTTACCTCTTGCAAGACTTGGCTGTTCAGTCCGAGGTCGTCCAGTTTGTCAGGAGCTATAGCTTGACCGCAGAATGGGCATTCTTGAAGAACTTGCATGGTTGTTGCGTTCCTCTAGCTGGACCTACTCTTCGTCCTCTTCTACTTCGAAGATAAGTTTCACTGGCTTGTCCTTCGGGATGCTGTTGTTGTCCAACCCGGTCTTCTCGCAAAATTCGAGCCACTTATTCTTGCCCCGGATTGTCTTCTCAGGCTCCAGAGCTTTTTTGATAATCTGAAGGTGCTCGGAGGTGCTTTAACCAGACAGTTCCGACTAGGTCCTCGTCAACGTATGTCTTACAGGCGTTTTGAATTAGAGTTGAGCGTGTGATACCGTATAGCTTGGCGGCCTCATCTATCTTGGCCAAGAGGTCCGTCGGCATGGTGAATGCGATTCGGACATAGTCTTCGGGTTCAAGTTCTATTGTCTTGACGACGCGCCTTCCTGGCTCTGAGGATACTACTCGCCGTGGTGTCTTGGCTGTAATTCGGGTTCTCTGGTCGTTATCTCCCTCTTCCGCAAGATGCATTCTTTCAGACATACTATGTTATGCCTCTACGCGCACCCTGTGATATGTTCGGTCTATATAAGTTTTTTCATACTGGGTTAGGACAAAGGTGTGAGTGCGTTCTTGAGTGAGAAAGCAAGATTAAGCGAATCTCACGTTAGGGCTTTTGAGTCAATGAGGGTTGTCTGATCCTAAGTCAGATGAGCAAAGAGAAGTTAGAGAGACAGTCAAGGAACTGCTATCGTTCTATGGGCTAGAGTTACAATCACACTCGAGTGTTATACTCGGGTTTGGGTTGATTACTTTTGCGATCGTTCAGGCATGGGGGTCAACGGCTGACACTAAACGCTTCGGTGTTGCGTTCGCCGTCATCGTTGGCATAGTTGCCACTGGGATGGCACATCAAATATGGCGGCTGTATTCTTACGGCAAGATGTCGTCCGCCCTGTTTTACGGTAGCGATACTGTGTACGATCGTGCCAAGAAAGAATGGGTGGATAGGGAAATCAAGGACAACCCGACGATGTGGTCGCAGTTGTTTGATCTGGCCAAGGTTTCGGTTTATGCTGAGTGGATGTTGAAAGAAAGGTCAAGACATTTCGTGCATCTCGGGCTCCTTAGAATCTCTGGAGACAGTCACAGTGTTAGGTTGCGGTTTCGGGTGCTACTGGGTTCGTTTCTTGTTGGATTTTGGGTTTCGTACGTATTGTTCTTCGGAGGTCTGTTGACTTAGCTGTCCGTCGGTTATGTTACATTATTGGGCGGAGTAATCTCAATAGGATTTTTGTTGAGAAGAAGAATTGTCAAATTGCTGGTCAGGATTGAGCGTCGTGTGTCTGGGACGACTAGATGGATGTCGAAAGTGACAACAGCAATTGTTGGTAAGGCTTGACTAAAGACTAGGAAAAGTCAGCGTGTCTGTACTTCTTTCATTTGTTCTTGAATTTGTCTGCGCTATCGAAGGCCATACCGCATTTGCAAAGATACATTTTGCCTATGAGTACAGTGAGTATAGACGCAATGCTTCTGACCTGAGTTAGTTCGGCCATTCTCTGTTCCAGTTGAGTGTGTTTGGTTGAGAGCCCTTGGGCTTGTTCTGGAGCGTTGTTCCAGTGGCCAAGGTGTGGATAACCAGTGTTGGTATTTTGATCGAAGGATTCTTGTCGACTGAACGTCTTCGCCTCGGCATTGAACGCCTCGAACTAAGCACCCTGTAAGATGACCATAGGCGACCCTTTACCGAACTTGAAGAAAGAATCTGGACCGAGCCCTTTAGACTTTTAGGACAATTTTTCCGAACTGTTGGCTCTTTTCCATGCGTTCCTGTGCCTTAGCAGCGTCCTTCAATGGAAAGACTGAATCTACAACTGGTTTCAATCTATCTTCTTCGAAGAATTGTAGTACTTCTTGTAGTTCTGCGAATCCTCCCATGTATGATCCCAATAATGAGAATTGTCGTGTGAACAAGTACCGTATATCCACCTCCGCCTTCCCACCACTAGTAACTCCACAATTCACCAATCGTCCACCAGGCGCCAAGCACCGCATACTCCGATCCCACGTAGCGGTCCCAACATGATCAAACACGACATCCACCTTCCGTCCATCAGTCAATCGTTTCACCTCAGCAGGAACGTCCTCCTTGTGATGATTCAACGCATGATCCGCCCCCAACCCTACCGCCTTCTCCTTCTTCTCCTCTTCACCAACCGTCGAGATCACCGTCGACGCACCCAACAACCTCGCCACCTGGATCGCCGCCACACCAACCCCACTCCCTGCTCCCCAGACCAACACATTCTCTCCCGGCTTCAAACCCGCCCTGGTCCGCAACATATGCCACGCAGTTAAGAAGACCAGTGGGACAGA
>VBBH01000060.1 GCA_005888695.1 Candidatus Bathyarchaeota archaeon | reverse complement strand
AGATAGCCCGATTATTCTAGAAAAAGGCCCGGACAAGTGCCGACGAGGCCAACCCGCCTCATCATCGACACCGATGGCGGAATAGACGATGCGCTGGCTCTGATACTAGCTCTTCGATCTCCAGAGGTTGAAGTTGTTGGAGTCTCGACCGTGTCAGGAAATGTTCGGGTCGAGCAGGCAGCAATCAATGTTTTGCGAGTGATCGAATTGTTCGATCATCGCGACGTTTGGGTGGCGCAGGGCTTGGCGAATCCATTGATCCGGGATCCAGTAAGAGCAACGAGTTTCCACGGGATGGACGGTTTAGGAGAAGCAAATCTTCCACAGCCACGGATGCGCGCACGAAAAGAAAGCGCGATCGATCTTATCATCGAAGAATTGAACAAAGAGAAGAATCACGGTCTCACCATTATCAGCATAGGACCATTGACAAACATTGCAGCAGTAATCACCAATAGCCCAAGTATCTCAGGTAGGATTGGCGAGCTGTCGATTATGGGGGGAGCCTTCGGACTATCGAAATACGGGCATGGGAACGTAACTCCCGTTGCAGAGTTCAACATCTACTCAGATCCCGAGGCGGCAAAAATAGTCTTTGAATCGGGAATACATGTGAGAGCGGTCGGACTCGATGTAACCTCCGCCCCTGAAAACTGGTTGACCCCACCTGAATACGCAAGAATCAAAGCGACGAAGAATAGACTGTCCATTTTCGCCGCTCGAATTCTAGCAAAAACCATGCAGAAACGGCGAATGTTCGAGCTTCACGATCCAATAGCGGTCGGAGCCGTTATCCAACCCTCCCTGTACGATTTCACCGAATGCTCGGTAAAGATCGAGACAAAGGGCGAGTATACGACGGGTATGACGGTGACCGACCGTCGCGAAGAAGCGGATAATATTTGGACAGAGAATCCCATCAAAATATGCACGAACCTCAAATCCCAACGCTTCAAACGCCTCTTTCTCGGCCATTTATTGAAAAACTGACAGGAAACCGCTGTTTTCTGTTCTAATGTTAGGATTTTTAAACAGGTACACTTCCATCTGAGCACAACCATGGGACGAACAATCAACCATATCGAGCTAGCGTCCAAAGACCTTACAGAGACTAAGAAGTTCTACTCGAGACTTTTCGGGTGGAAATTCGAGCAATTCGGCGACGGCTACCTAATGTTCCGCACAACGCCAAAAACCAGTGCAGTCGGAGGAGGGTTTAACCTCTCCAAGACCGTCAAACCAGGCACAACACAATTCTACGTAGATGTCAAGAGCATACCACAAGCATTGCAAAAGGCAAAGTCTCTCGGCGGTAGACCCTTGAAGCGAAAGACAGCCATCGGTGGCGGCATGGGGTACTGGGGAACACTCAAGGACCCACACGGCAACACCATCGGCGTCTGGAGCAAACGCTAAACCGACCAGAAACGGTCAACTAGCTAGCTCAGATAACCAAGCGGGCTTGACCCACAGTCACAGCCCGGAGTACCAACTCTCTTTTTGCATCTCTAAAATCCAACTTACCGACTAAGAAGTTGGACCTAGCGCAACCATCTAAGACAGATTTCAGGAAACCAATACTTTTCCTGTTTGTCCTGTCGCCCGCGATAGGCGAGCTATTATCCGGCTCCTCACCTCCACTAGCATTCTTCAATCCTCTGGCGTTCTCCCTACTTTGCACACTCTACGGGAGCGGAGCCCTCCTCGTTCGAGATTATGCAAGACGATGGAAGAAGGGATGGTACTCGATACTCCTTCTAGGCGCGGCCTACGGGATCATCGAAGAAGGGATCATGGTCCGGAGTTTCTTCAGCCCGACATGGAAGGATCTAGGAGTACTCGGGACATACGGTAGATGGCTGGGTGTGAATTGGGTCTGGGCAGAATGGCTTACAATATACCATTCAATCTTCAGCATCACCATCCCGATACTACTCGTCGAGCTCACAAATCCAGCAGTGAGATCACAGGTATGGCTATCTCAGAAACAGAGGTGGTTATTCCGGTCTCTGTTCGTCCTTGCAGTTCTTCTCGGTTTCGCCGCTTTTCCATATGATGCTTCCGCGACAGCATTGGTAGGATGTGTGGTAGCTGTGCTAGGGCTGACTTGGCTTGCCAAGAGAATCAAGCCGATGATTCCAACATCACAGAACCTGAAGGTCTCGAAGAAACTGGTAATCACCGGCGTTTCGGTGCCACTGACATTCTTCTTCTTTTTCACGGGACTCGGACCCGCCACGATTCCATGGGCAGGAGGGACAATGATAGCTGGAGCCTTTATCGTATTTGCATTCGAGAGATTATTGAGAAGATGGGCAAAGCAAGGGTTCAGCGATCTTCAACGGTTGAGCTTGGTGTCTGGAGCCCTTGGGTTCTTCATCGGTCTATCGCCCATCCTTGAGCTCAAGGGAGCACTAGGGATGACAAGTGTAGGCATCGGCTTTTTCTTCCTCCTGTTCAAAATGAGAAGGAGAGTTATTCTGAGAGTCTCAGGGCTCGTGCCGTACATTAGTCCCCAATTAATGCCCTCGGAAACTCCTCTTCGATAGGCTTTCAGTCAGAGGAATTGTATCTTATATAGGCAGCCGTTTCAGAGACCGCACCCATGGCAGATTACGGTAGAGGCGCCAAAGCAGGCGCAATAGCAGGAGTCGTTACGGGGATAATCGAAGCAATCGGCACCATTGCTTTGTTTAGCTTTACTGCGAACGATATCAAGACGGCACTTCAGGGGACCACTCTCCCGGCGGGCATTACCATTGATCAAGCGCTAACTGCCGCAATGTACCTCGCAGCGGTTGTCACGTTCATCGCCAGTATCATAGTGGGACTAATCTTGGGTGTCATATTTGCCGCGGTCGCCAATAAGTACATGACAGGCAAGAGCTTCGAGATGAGAGGCTTAGTGTTTGGGATTATCCTCTGGATAATCGGAATCCTCGGAAACATCAACAACTCCAGCTACGGCAGCACATACATTGCGGCATCAATAGTCATCGGACTCGTCAGCAGCCTGGTCTACGGATACTTGCTTGGGCATTTCTTCAAACCAAAGCAGGCATCTCAGCCCACACCACCCACGAGCACCATGTAATTCAGCTCGCAAACTACCACAACAATAAATTCGCAGTCGCACTCCGTTCCTCCTTTATTTTTTAGTGGACCCAGGTTAACCCGCTTTGCCAGTCTTGAGTAACGTTCGTGTTAATGATAGGCAGTATGGCTACTCGGGCTCATGCAAAAATCGCCAAGACCAATAGGCGTAACAATAATCGCTATACTCGCGATACTCGTCGGCGTAGTCGGATTAGTCGGAGGCATCGCAATCGCCACATTCTCATCCCTTTTCGCTGGCATAGGTTTCGGAGTTGGAGGCCTGCTGGCTACAATTGGCTTCATCATCGCAGGCGTTGTCATTTTCTTCGGACTGATCTGGCTACTGACAGGCTGGGGCTTCCTCAACGGCAAAGGCTGGGCAAGAACACTAGGCATGATCTTCAGCATCCTATCGCTTCTTGGCACCATGGTACTGGCAGCTTCAGGCTCGATAGGTGCCATACTTGGAGCCGTGATATTGATCTTGATGCTCTACTACCTTTTCACTCCACCCGTGAAAGCATTCTTCAGAAACGGACCATCATTCAGTGCTGGCTCACCCTCAATACCCAGGCCATCTATTCCAACATCATTTGCTAGCCCGATGGGTGGCTCGTCTTCATCCTTCGGCCCTGGCTCGTCAAGCACTAGTAGCAACAGCACCCGGTTCTGCACCAATTGTGGCGCGACCCTTTCCGCCGGAAGCAACAGATGCGCTAGCTGCGGAAAAAGCGACTAGAAACGCTTACCAGACCCCCCAACCGATGAAGGGACGGGCAACAGCCGCGTCCCCTTTGTTTTATTCTCCCGAAACAATCTTCATTTCTGAAGATATTTCTCGGCAAAGGCCAATGCTACCACTGTAGGAGCATGCACAATGGCCCCGGCTTTCAGCAGTCGGTACGCTTCTGCGACCCGCAACACTTGTACCCTCATCATCTCTTCTACTTCACGATGAGTCTTCCCACTTTGAAGCCTCTTCGCCACGAAAACGTGTGCCCGTTGCCCAGTTATCCCCGGCAAAGTATGAACCCAACCTATCTTCTTCCATGAACTTGCCAAGTATCCGGTCTCTTCCTGAAGCTCTCTCTTCGCGCAGTCCAACGGCTCTTCACCATCCTCGATGAGTCCGGCGGGGAGTTCCAGCTCCCAACCGCCAAGTGGATGGCGATAGTTCCATTCGAAAACGACCCGGCCACGTTCCAAGACTGGGACGATTGTGGAGAAATCATTGAGCAACAGCCGTAGATGCTTCGCTTTCAGGCCCGACTTGGAGACGAGGTCATCTTCGAACAGCTTCACCTCGCCCAGGGAGACGAGGTTTCGCGATTTTGTCGTTCGCCAGGGTTTATGTTTCGTGTAGAATTTTGTCTTCTGAGGTTTCAAGATTCAGGCTCGAC
Organism: Candidatus Bathyarchaeota archaeon; assembly: GCA_005888695.1. The sequence goes on along the minus strand of VBBH01000060.1, from coordinate 3,325 downwards.
TGTCCGGTCGAGTCTAATCAGATTGACGTTCGGACAAGACGACGCGTCGTTCTCAATTCTGCAGTAACCTTGAACCCTTCGCTTCATGATCTGCTTTAGCTGAGAGTTCTTCTCATCAGTTGGAGGCTTGTGCCTAGAGGAGCGACAGGTTTGAAGTGGGCTCTTCGAAACATTCCTGGGGTTCCGAACCAAAGCCATTCTGGAACAGCTCCCATCTTCTTGGATACGACTGGGTAGGCCTCGACAATTCCTCCGCCTTGGTTCCGGATGGATTCAAGCGCTCCTTTCAGCGCTGTCTCAGCGATTCCCTTGCCTCGGTATTCCCGATCCACGAAAAAACACGTGATCCTCCAAAGCGTCTTTTCAGTTATGAGAGGCTCGACTTTTCGATAGCCCCGTCCCGCATCGATCCTAGGTAGTTCTTCCTTGGGGCCGTACTGACACCAGCCTACTGGCCTCTTGCCATCGTAGACTAGTATCGCGTGGGACTTGCCTTGCATGACTAGGTTCTCTTTGTAGCTGTGATTCACTCGATCTGCTTTCAGCGGATCTTTCCCTGTATGCACGGGTTTCGCTCGCTGATAGTACGTGCACCAACACTGTCCCTGCTTCGGGGCAAGTTTCTCAAAATCCGGCCAGGTCTTAGGGCCTAACTCCTTCGTCGACAAGGCAACCATCTTTCCTATCGTCTCCTTCTTCATTCTGGTAGTTGCTCCGGTCTTCTTGTTCTACTCGCTAGAGGATGGGGGGTTCTTTGTATTCTCCAAAGACTTTGCGACCGACTTCCATAATCTCGCCGAGAGTTGCGTACTCTCTTACCGCTCGAATGATTGGATACATCGAGTTCGCCTTGTCGTCCAGAAATGTCTTCCTTAGATCTTGGAGCGCATCTGCTACCTTCGACTCGTTACGGGTTTTGCGGACCATGTTCAATCTGTCGACTTGGCGTCGTTGGGCGGCCGTGTCGATCTTGAGAGTGTCGATGGGCATCTTCTCTTCCACCTTGTACTTGTTCACTCCAACAACTACCCTGTCTTTACTTTCCATCTCCTGCTGGTACCGGTAGGCGGTTTCCGCGATCTCTCGCTGGATGAACCCAGTCTTGATAGCGTTCAACAGTCCGCCGGCTCGTTCGATCTTGTCGAAATATTCGTATGCCCGTTCCTCCATCTCATCTGTCAACCATTCCACATAGTAGGATCCTCCGAGCGGGTCCGTAACATTCGCCACTCCCGTCTCTTCGGCAATGATCTGTTGAGTCCTCAATGCAACCGTCGCGGCTTTCTCTGACGGCAAAGCCCAAGCTTCATCGTAGGAGTTGGTATGCAACGACTGGGTTCCACCTATGACAGTGGCTAAGGCCTCGATCGTCGTGCGAATGATATTGTTTAGAGGTTGTTGCCACGTCAACGATGCTCCAGAGTTCTGAGCATGTGTGCGAAGCAATAGAGAGCGTGGATCCTTAGCGTGATACTTTTCTTTCATTACGCGTGCCCAGATTCTGCGCGCTGCTCGGAATTTCGCCACCTCCTCGAAAAAGTCCATTCCGCAATTCCAGAAGAAGGAGAGTCGTGGCGCGAAATCATCAACTTTCAAGCCGGCTTGGATGCCGAGGTCAACATATGCAAATCCGTCCGCTAGGGTGAAAGCCAGTTCTTGGACAGCACTTGAGCCGGCCTCACGGATGTGATAGCCGCTTATGCTGATGTAATTCCATTGTGGCATTTCCTTGGTGCAGTAGACCATCATGTCTCGTATTATCCGTAGATGGGCCTCAGGTGGAAATGCCCATTCCTTCTGAGCAATGTACTCCTTGAGAATGTCTGCCTGGACGGTTCCTCGAAGTTCCTTCGGTTGAAGACCCTGCCGCTCTGCTACTCCGACATACATCGCTGTGAGGACTGAGGCTGGAGCGTTGATGGTCATGCTTGTGCTAACCTTGTCCAGTGGGATGCCTTCGAAAATGATCTCCATATCCTTCAACGAGCCAACCGAGACTCCGCATCGTCCCACTTCTCCCTCGGCTCGTGGATGGTCCGGATCGTAGCCGTAGAGTGTCGGCATGTCGAAGGCGATGCTCAATCCGGTCTCGCCATGCTCCAGCAAGTAGTGGAGACGTTTGTTAGTGTCCTCTGGGGTACCGAAACCAGAGAACATTCGCATAGTCCAAAGGCGTCCACGATACATGGTCGGATAGACTCCACGGGTGTAGGGATACTCGCCCGGGAAGCCCTCATCGCGTGAATAGTCTCGATATGATACATCCTTCGGGTCGTAGATGGGCTTCAATGGAATCCCGGATAGATTCGTAGTCTCCAGCTTTCGTTCCGGACGGTCCTTCGTCCAGGACCTGATGGTCTTCTTCTCCCAAGATTGCCTTTGTCTAGCAACTTTAGCCACGGCTCGAATGCCATATGTGGAAGGTCGCGATTGTCTATCCTTCTTCACCTGGGATAGAACCTTCTTCCAGTAACCAGTCTCTTTCAAAACAGTGCCCACAAAGAAACAGGTTAGATTTTCCTATTTCATCATTTCCCACTGCTAACAGCCGTTAACATTGAAATAGCCTCAGGCTCGGCATGGCACAACGGAACCCGTTTTGGCCCTATCCGTTGAGGAACTCGCCCAGCATGTCCTGAAGGGAGAGCATAGGGCTCTCGGAAAGGCAATATCGATCACGGAGACTGGGGGCGAGTCATCTCGGCGATTGATGAAGATCCTCTACCCGAGGAGTGGCAACGCGTTTACCATAGGTTTCACGGGCCCAACGGGGACGGGTAAGAGTTCACTAGTTGACAAGACGATCGAGGAATACAGGAAGAGGGGCAAACGGGTGGGAGTCTTGGCTATCGACCCGTCCAGTGCGTTCACTGGCGGTGCTTTGTTGGGGGATAGGGTCCGTATGATGGAACATACTCTGGAGAAAGATGTCTTCATACGAAGCATGGCGTCCAGAGGCGATATTGGGGGGCTCGCGCGGGCGGCAAGGAACGCAATTCGAATACTCGACGCTGCGGGTATGGACCCGGTTATAGTCGAGACGGTTGGCGCGGGACAGACAGAGGTTCAGGTCGCTACCACCGTCGACGCAACGGTCGTCGTGCTCATGTCACAATTGGGCGATGAGGTCCAAGCTTTCAAAGCAGGGTTCACGGAGATAGGGGATCTCTTTGTGGTGAACAAGTCCGACTTGGTCAACCCGTCCAAGACTATGTACAACATTGCTAGCGGTCTCAAGCAACGGGAGGACGGTTGGAGACCGGCAGTGCTCAAGACGTCCGCTTTGAAAGGCACTGGAATTGCAGGCTTAGTTGATGCCTTAGAG
>VBBH01000059.1 GCA_005888695.1 Candidatus Bathyarchaeota archaeon | reverse complement strand
CGACGATAACCTTGACGAAATAGTCCTTGGCGTTGATCGCTTCGCCTTTGGCAGTATCTTCGTACTTGTAATATCCTATCAGGACCTTCTCGTCTCCATATTTCGCTACGGCCTCTTTCTCTCTCAGCCCTACCGCCGCCACCTCGGGATAGGTGAAGATCGCGTGCGGAACAGCGTGATAATCCACCTTCACGTTCTGCTTCAAAACAGCGTTATTGTATACGACAGTCGATTCATAGTTTGCAACGTGTTTGAACAGATATCTCCCATCGGCGTCTCCGATCGCCCAGATACCGGGCTGGGACGTTTCGAGATAGTCATTGACGGCGAGCCATCCTTCCTGTGTAACGTTCACTCCAGATCTTTCAGGATGGAGAATCTTGGTCGTGGGGCCTCTGCCGGTGGCGATCAAAATTTCTCTTGCCGTGACTGACATATTTTTTCCTGTGGTCCGTTCTACCGCTAGCACTTCCTTGAGGCCTCCATTCTCTCGCACTTCTTTCACCTCGTGGTTTGTGATGATAGATATGTGCCGTCCCAGGACCTTCTTTAGGAGATTCGACACTTCCGGCTCTTCTTCTGGAACGAAGTATGGATTTCTGCCAATTATCGTAACCTTGCAGCCCATACTGGAGAGGAAATGTCCGAACTCCGCTGCAATATAGCCAGCACCTACAATGATCATACTCTCAGGGAGCTCTGTCAACTTTAGGATAGTGTCGCTGGTATGATAATGGATCTTGTCTAGCCCGATCATTGATGGTATCGTGGCTTCCGAACCAATACAGAGAAAGATGAGCCTCGATCTCATCTCGGTCCCCGCAACCTTCAGGGTATATGGTGCCGTGAACTCTGCAGGGGCGTGATAGTAATCGATGTTTTCAGAGGTGGATAGCGACTCGCGGATCTGATCGATGTCCTTGTAGATTAGTTTCCTCATTCGGTCCATGATGAACTGGAAATTTACAGTCTTGATCTCACTGTCGATCCCCAGATCTCTTGCCTCTTCGATCTTTCGGACCAGCTCCGCAGGATAGAGTAGAATCTTGGACGGGATACAGCCACGAGTTAGGCATATTCCACCGGGTTCGTCCTTGTCGATTACGGCGATCTTGATCTTCGGGTTATCCTGGATCATAGGATCGATGAGGTTCATTGCTGAGCCGGAGCCTATCGCGATAAGATCGTACTCCTTCATAGACAATCGACGATAGCTTGTGCTGAGATAAGACTATAGACGCAACAGGACGACTCCACACCAAAACTTGTTTGGGGGCCAAACTGTTATGAGCCGGTAAAGAAAAGCTGGGGTTTTAGGTTCCAAGCTTGAGTACAGGTCCCGCATATGGTTCGCCAGGGTACGCGCAGAGAATCGTCCCATTGTTCAGTGGAAACGGGTACATCATCGAGCAGAAGATACTCGCGTTAAGGGACACTTTTGGTATCAAGGATCGTAATGGCAACCAGCTAGCCTATGTCAAGAAGCAACTGGTGAGTTTTGGGCCAAAGTTCTGGTACGAGGATACTAGCGGACAGAGACTGGGAGAGATTCATGGGAAAGTGTTAACGATTCGTCCAAGCTTCGAGATTTACGATGCTCAGAATCAGTTGAGGGCTCGGGTTAAAGAGAAATTAATCGTGCTTATCGGTTCAAAATGGTGGATGGAAGACGCCTCTGGCCGGGAGATTGCAAAGATAAAGGGAAACGTCTGGGAGCATGACTATCAAGTCCAGGATCCTTCTGGCGGCGCTATCGCTCAGATACACAAAAAATGGGTGACTATACGGGATTCTTATTCTGTTGAGATGCTGAACCCAGCATTTGATCCGTTCCTCGTATTGTCTTACGCTATTAGCTTGGATAATACGGAAAAGAAAGAGAACAAGAAGTAAGGGGGGCCTGTTCACGGGCCTCTGCCGCGATCGTTATTTTGTTCCCTATGGGATTATTTCCTAAAGTGAAGCCGTTAACGGTTTCCTTGTAGTATCTCGAACAGGAACCATTTGCGTCTCTCTGTCTTGTCCAGTATGTCCTGTAACTGATTAGCTGTTGCCGAGTCCCTGTGATTCTCACATACATCGACCGCATTGCGAAGAGCCTTCGCCATCATTGCATTATCCTTCATGAGCCGTTCCACCATCTCATTGGAGGGTACAAGCTCGTCATTGTCATCCTCTATAGTCTGAAGTTTCCCGATGTGACTAATACTACGGATTGTCGTGCCACCAACCCTACGGACACGTTCCGCCATCACGTCGACGGATTCCAGAAGTGCATCGGCGTGCTCGTCGAACAATAAGTGATAGTCTCGGAAGGCAGGGCCATACAGATGCCAATGAAAGTTCTTAGTTTTGACGTACAATGCGAAGGCGTCCGCAATGAGTGGATTGACGGCCTCAGTAACTGCGCGCTGCTCTATTTGGTTGAGATCGGTTATAGTTGCTAGTTCGGGCGCAGAAATCGACTTGACAATACTCTTCATCTGAAAATCCAATCGTCTGGAACTGAGATTAGCCTACTTAAGTTGCTAGGTCGTATTATCAGTTCAGCAGGGCATTATCCAGCAACCTTTTGAACAGTCTGGCTCGGAAGGATTTTGAAGCAGTTCCACCTAATACTAGGCTATTCTAGGTGGGGCCTATTGGAGACTGATGCAGAGATTGAGAGAATACGACAGAAGAAGATTAGCGATCTTGTTCAAAGGAAGAGCGAGGTGACTAGGAGGCAGGAGCTGGGAGGCGATGGGAAGCCTGTGGTTTTGACGGATGAGACTTTTGAGAATGTGAAGAAGTACCCTTTCATGCTGGTTGACTTTTGGGCTGCGTGGTGTGGCCCTTGTAGATTGATTTCTCCTGTTGTTGAGGAGTTGGCGCATGAGTATCAGGGCTCAGTGTGGGTTGGAAAGTTGAACGTGGACGAGAATCCTGTCACAGCCGATCGGTTCCATGTACAGAGCATTCCTACATTGATAATGTTCAAGGACGGTGTTCCTCTGGATAGGATCGTTGGTGCACTGCCAAAACACTTGATAGAATCAAGACTCAAGGCACACTTGCAAAGCTCTTAGCTCAACTGGGGAGTCATTGTGCTCTCTTGGTTGGCTTGCCCGATTTTTAGTCGTCTCTAGCTTGCTGAGCCAATGGAATGCTGATCTTTAGCACGCCATTCCTTATCCTAGCTCTCGCTTTGTCCGGATCTACTTTCACTGGTAGTGTGATGCTCCTCCAATATCTTTCAAATTCTAGTTCTTTCTGAAGGGTGCCACCAACCAATACCGTCACTGGCCTCTTCATTCGCGCGTCAATGCTGAGCACATCCTCACCAACCTTGACGGATACATTTTGTTTTTCCACTCCGGGAAGATCTATCAGAATGGACAATTGCCTTTTGCCAACCTCAATTCTGTAGAGTGGTTTGAGCGAGTTTCTCTCCAGATCGAATAGCCAGCTTATCGAGCTGGAGTAGGCCTCTTCGAGAATAGAATTGATCTCCCGCTCTACTTCCTCGATCGCATCCGATTCCTCGTCATCCCACAGCAATAGTTGGCACGTCCTAGGTGTAAAGGCTGGGAGTAGTCTCTTCCATCTTCTTCATATTCTCACGTGTTCTTGCCATGAGCTGGCGCATTCTTATCCGGATCTCCTCTGATTGTTTGACCAGATCGGTCACGTCGACCCCCAAGTGGAGCGTCTTGTTCAAGACTTCAATCACTGCCGCCGCGGCCCCTGGATCAGGAAACTGTGGATAGGCCTCGGCAAGAAGGGTGAGGTTAGGTTGGCCAAGCAACATGGATTGCTTGACAAGAACGGCATACGTACCGATCAGCATTCCTTCCTCGAAAGAGTCTGTACCATTCCGCTTTACGAGATCACTTAACCGACTGTCGCTTGCAAGCGCCAAAACGTGCGGCGTCTTCCCTTCTTCAGCATGCTCCATTCTTCCCTCGAAGGGGACGCTTGTAATACCAATTAGTAACTCGGAATTTTTCGTCTTAGCCCATCTCACGACTTCACTGCCTAGTTCCACAGCGAGCTTCGGTGGCAATGGCACTTCTGACATTATGATCGCGATGTTGTTCAGTCCTAGTATGCGGATGGGATTGTGTGGCTTTGACTCGTGAATTACTACAACGGGAGGGATCAGGTCCGATTCTATGTATCCAGCCTCCGGCAGCTTCATTTGCTGGGCTATGTACGACGCAGCGATTGTTCCAACAAGCCCGGCCTCCGGAACGCCAACTATCACATTGGGCTTGGAGATCCGTGAAGAGTCGTATTCCTTAATTTCCAAAGCTTATTCTCCACTTGCGCAGATGGCTATTCCGACGAATAATAAGCCCTCTCTAAGCATCTTAATGTCGCGACTCCGCATTGGGAATAAGTTCACTGCCAATTTAAGCTGATTACTAGGAGAATCATGATGCACACCTTAGGCTCGCTCATTGATTTCTGAGGTGATAAAGATCCAAGAAGGAAATCAACCAACTGTGCGAAGAGGATTCTCATTGGGTTCAGTGTTGTTGATCGTACTGTTGGTCGCTGCCGGAGTCGGTGTTCTCGCATACACTGTCGGTAATGCATTCGGACGAGTAGCTGTCAGCAATCCGATAAGCCAGCTTCTTCAGACAAGCGTGACCAATAGCTCGAGTTCGACAACCTCGCACAACTGTCCCAATGGGACATAGGACGGATTGAGGTTGAGTCAACCTTCCCTCCTCTTTTCTCGGGTTGCACGTCCGGCGGGTGGTTCGGCCTTAGTTATTTGTCTGGATCGATCGGGGGCTGACCCGTATCTTTCCGAGGGCCTGTTTGAAGTCCTCTATCAGATCATCTGTTCCTTCGATCCCCACCGAGAAGCGGATTAGCCCGTTTGTTATCCCGAGTTTCTGTCTGTCTGTGACGGACATTCCTGAATGCGAGGTCATCGCGGGCCTAGTGACCAAGGATTCCACTCCTCCTAGGCTCGGAGCGATTATTGGTAAGGTCGCGGCATGCATGAAGGATTCTGCGGCGTCCACGCCACCATGAAGCTCGAAACTCATCATGCCGCCATACCCGTCAAACAATCTCTGAGCTCTTTTGTGCTGGGGGTGATTATCAAGACCAGGATAGTTCACCTTGGCGACAGAGGGATGACTTTCTAGGAATTGCGCGATTCTCAACGCGCTAGCATTTTGATGCTTTACGCGAATGCACAGCGTCTTCATTCCCCTATGCAGAAGAAACGCAGCATGAGGATCGAGGCTCCCTCCAAGATGATTCAATCGATGAGTTATCTTCTCAACCAATCCTCTGCCACCAATAACGGCACCGGCGACGATGTCCGAATGTCCGTTCAAGTATTTCGTCGCGCTATGCAGGGAGAGATCGAAGCCTAATTCAGGCGGTCTGAAGTTAACCGGGCTAGCGAAGGTGTTGTCGATCACGGAGACCAATTTATGGGATCTTGCAAATTCTACTACGGCCTCAAGGTCGGGGACACCCATCAAGGGATTGCTGACTGTCTCAACATAGATTGCTTTAGTTCTCGGTTTCAAATTTCCTTCCCAAGAGTCTGGCTCGTTCCCGTCGATGAAATCGTAGGAAATGCCGAACTTCTCAAGATCCTTTGTAACAAGGTCATGGGTTCCTCCATACAAGCAGTCTTGAGCCAACAAGTGATCCCCATTCGCCAGTAGTGTGAGTAGAGTAGTGCTTATCGCTGCCATTCCGCTCGAAGTGACAAGGGCATCCTCGGCATTCTCAAGCTGAGCCAGCTTCTCAGCTAATGCCTTATGGTTGGGAGTATTGTTCAAACGAATGTATCGGATATCATCGTATTTCTTCTCTCCCGCATATTCGAACATCGCAGACTGGAATATCGGCATAACAACAGCGCCATTGATCCGTGGACTCGGCTCGCCAGCATGAACTGTCTTGGTCTCAATGCTGCTCTCCTTCTTACGATGCATGGAAAACTACGCAATCGTCCACCGCGGAGAGACATTTGAAGTCTCACCCGTCGCACGCCGTGATCTGCTCTGAAGAAAGGAGAATGTCCTTTCTCGGACTAGACGTAGGCCTTTGCCAGTTTCCGTATCTGCAATTCCACGGCGTCCAGTTCCGAAAGCTTTGGTTCGTACGGCACCCCAACGACCATGCAGAACCAGGCCACCAATTCCTTCGAGTCCGCAAAGACAAAAACAGTCCCATCATTAGTGGAAACTGTCCAGCCGTTCTCAACCTGCTCTATACTGAAAGAGGCCCGTACAGGTCTTACAGTGGCTCTCTTGTCCATACCTGCTCACGTTGAGCCTACACAGGTGACTTTCACCCGTCAAGAATATGAGAGTACTATTCCCCTAGCTCAAGTTGGAGTCTGCACTCGCGAAGGCTGCTCTAGATCTTGTCCGAGTACCTTTACCTTGTGAAAAGCTCTGTACAAGCTCAAATCATAAGCCAGCTTTAGCCCTCCTGCTAGGATGAAGGGCGAACCGAGCCACAAGGTCTCGATGGCGTATCCGGCTAGGGAGGGACTGAAGGATTGTGCGATGGTTCTAGAGACATTTGTCAACCCTGCAGCCGGTGTCCTGTCGTCCTCAGGTACTATGCTCATCAAGAAGGACTGACGCGCCGGCACGTCCATTTGAGACAAAGACTGCCGGCTGAGCAACAAGAATACACCGACCGACACGGCTGGGGCGAAGGGAACGGCGAGAAGAAGTAGATTGGAGGGTATGTGAGTGAACACCATAGTTCTCAGCAGGCCAATCCTCCTGGCGATTCCTGCAGCGGCGAGAAACGAGACCGCTGTAACGATGCTCGCGGCCGCGAATATCAAGCCGAGCGAGGTGAGATCCAAATTGAACCGAAGGAGGAAGTAGAGGGAAAGAATGCTCTGACCAATGAAACCGCCCCCAAAAGCATCCACGGCAAACAGGGCTGAAAGCTTCACAACAATTGGCTTGGACTTTCCCGAGAGGAGCCTATCCTGTCTTCTCGAGGGGACGCGCTCTGCGTTGCTTGACACTGTTGAATAAAGAGCGGATCCTACTAGGCCAGAGACGAGATAGATTAGGAATAGAATTCTATAATCGGATGGAGCATATCCTATCAGGTGGGGTAGTCCCACCAGGATTGCTCCAATGGCAGTTGAAAGGTACCCTATCAGATTGTACAAGCTGAACGCCAATGTTCTGTGCCTAAGATCAGATGTCTGCGGTAGAATCGCTTGCTCCAGTGAGAGGTAAGGACCAACTTCGCCTGCACCCACCGTCATGTTGCCAATTACTCCTGCTGCCACCGGTGCCCACCAGGCGCTTGACGAAATCAACAGGGCGCCAGCGAGAGCGTCCATCAGAGCGAAGAAAATCAGCGTCCTCTTCCTTCCAAGCGAGTCAGCGACGAAACTGGCAACCAACGTGTACAATGCGCTGGAGGCGGTTGTAAGGCTCAAGACGACACCAATTAGAAAGAGATCGAAACCCAACTGCTTCAAGTAAACCGCGTACAAGACGCCAAGGAAACCGTAGGGGATTGTTCGAACGGCCTTCTCGACAAGAATTATCTTGCCGTCCCTGCCAAGCCAGTCCAACCACATCGCAAAGCCTTCGATCGTATTTCTTCCTAGGATTTGTTACGGTCTGATGATTGATGCTTCTGATCGGGCACCCATTCTATTTCCATGTGAATTTCTAGCTTGTGGTTTTCTTTGCCGTAGAAGAATTTGAGACCGATTGGTTCTGTGGGTGTTATCCGAACAGGTTTTTCCGTCGAGTCGGGAAAGAGACTCTTAGCGTCCACGTTGTCGCCGGATCGCAAGGCCTGGCCTAGCTGGCTGAAGAACCGGGCAAGTTCTAGCTTCCCAACCTCGCCCTTGTGTCGGAAGATTGATTGATGGGTTTCACGATATGTCTCGAGAATCTCGGTCATCTTCGTCCAGTAGGCCATTGTACTGCTGAGCTCCAAGCGTCCCTT
>VBBH01000337.1 GCA_005888695.1 Candidatus Bathyarchaeota archaeon | reverse complement strand
CTCAGCAATAGTCCCGTTCCTGAACTGGTTTACCGAGATACAGAACGAGCGGGACGATCTAAGGTATTGGGATATGCAGAACATGGGCGATCCAGAAAAGGACAAGGAAAGATTGCGGGAAGCCTCCCCGATCTTCTTTATTGACCAGATACGAGTCCCGGTCCAGATGATAGCCGGCGCCCACGACCCTCGCTGTCCGCCCTCAGAGACTCTGCAAGCTCAGAATGAGTTGAGAAAACACGGCAAACAGGCGGACGTTGTAATCTATCCAGACGAAGGGCACGGCTTTTTGAAAATGGACAACCGGGTCGATGCTTACAAGAAAAACGTCCACTTCTTGACCGATCGTGTAAAGAAGATCAGCTAGTGGACTGCACCTGCATGTTTCGGGGCAGATGATTTAAGCAAAGCCGATTTCCACCCCACAGAGGCCAAGGCAGCTCGATGAGTAAATCGCGAGGAACTGGAAAGAAAGGCGCTATCCACTCGCTTGAAGTAGACGCTAGCAAAGGAATCATAACCTCCTTCGGTCAACGATTCCTCTTCATTCCGGTCGAGCTGATACACTCGATAGAAGATAGACTCGCAGACATGGTGGGTCCAATGACTGCGACAAGCTTCCAATATGAGATTGGCAAGCGGGGCGGGAGCCACTATATTCACATGGCCCAGAAGGCAGGATACGATATCAAGAGTTCTAAGGATGTAGGAATGATCGCGGCGAATCTTGGAACTCTTGGAGGCTGGGGGAAACTCACAGTTCAAGACATTGATTTCGAGAAAAAGCTGATACGGTTAAGGTGGACGAACGGGGTATCGGTCAGGCCTAACAAGAAAAGCAAGACGCCCGTGTGTCATTTCGGCCGGGGAGTCTTGACAGGTGCGTCTGAGGCTATGTTCGGCCGGAAATTAGAATCTATCGAATTGACCTGTCAGGGTAAAGGTGACGCTTACTGTGAAGCCTTGATCGGGCCGCCGGAGAGTGTTGCGAGATACGCCGAGACTGCCGAAAAATAGTACTAGATGACTAGCGAATCTTTTCGCTGATCTCCATAGCATCTTCGCCGCCCGCATATTCTAGTCCGGTTTCGACAGTCCGACTTTTGTAAGAGTCGCTGTTTCGAATATAGTCTAGAAAATCTTTCATCTGACTCGCGAATACTCCGACATTGTCAGCGACGACGACGCTGCCTTTGTGAAGATTCTTCTCGACAGCTTTCAAGTACGCCAAGTATTGCTCCTTCGCCGCGTCTAAGAAGACGAGATCGAAGCTTCCCTTGTTCGCCGTTGGTGCATTCTTGCCCATCAGAATGCAGGAGTACCCGTAAAGTGCTCCGACCTCGACAATCCTCTTCGGCTTCGCTTTCTGAATAACCCCAGCTAGAACCTTCCCCTTGACGGGACCGATTGACGGAAGGAATTTTCTCTCCCCCAACCTCTCAATCTCCCTCAGAACCACATCAGCAACATCCATGGATCTTAATCACCGATCTCTGAACGCGAAGACAAGTCTCGTTTAAAGTCGATCAACGGTTCTCCCACCCAGTGTGTGCCGTAAGCTAATTCTCTAGAGAACATAGGAGAATGCGTCCCATGCCCAAAAGAGAGGCGAATGACCCATCCTAATGAAGGAACAAGGGAAACCAAGCAATGCAATTGAGACTACTGAAAGGCAAGATACACAGAGCCAGGGTCACAGCCGCCCTCATGGACTATGAGGGAAGCATAGAAGTCGACACCTTTCTCCTTGACGCGGCAGGAATCCGCAAGTTTGAGGAGGTCAATATCTGGAACCTCACGAACGGTGAACGATTCACAACCTATGCCTTACCAGCGAAAAGAGGAAGCGGCATCGTCGCGGTCAATGGAGCGGCCGCGAGAAAGGTCCAGCCGGGCGACGAGGTAATCATCAGTGCCTTCGCTACAGTCCAGGAAAAGGAAGCTGATAACTGGACTCCCCACGTTGTACTTGTCGACGAGAAAAACAAGATTAAGCGCTTAGCAGTCGTCGCTCAGCACTAGGCCTACCATAACAGATCTTATTTCAAGGGTTTGACTGCGCTAACAAAAGCGCTGAACACGCCTGGACTGGGCCCTGAAGTACTCGGTCTAAGTTGTTTGACATAGACTTCCGTGAAACCTGACTCCTCAAGCATTTCCTTGTATTGAGATTCAGTGACGGCACCGGTTATACAACTGCACCATTTCCCCGGATCAGATTTTTCCTCTTCCGAAAATGGTCTTACGGCAACCTCATCGGCTATGGCTAATGCTCCGCCTTTTCGTAGAACTCTTGACATTTCCTGAAAGACCTTTTCCTTTTCAGGACTGAGGCAGATGACGCAATTACTCATTATCACGTTCACACTTTCATCATCGAGAGGTATCTGTTCAATCTCTCCAAGCTTGAACTCCACGTTCGCTACCCCCATTCGCTTCGCAGTAGCCGTTGCTCTTTGCACCATCTCAGGTGTCATGTCGAGACCGATAACTCTCCCTGTCTTGCCAACTTTCTTGCTCGCCAACAAGACATCTATGCCTCCACCGGAACCTAGGTCGAGGACAACATCGCCTTCCCTGATCATGCCAAGCCCGGTTGGATTGCCGCAGCCGTCTGACATTGCAACGACTGATTCTGGGAGAGAGGCCAGTTCTTCAGCAGAGTAGCCATATCTCAAGAGCTTATCCGTCTTCGAAGAATCACAACAGCCCACAAGCTCAGTCTCTTTCGCAAGAGAAGAATAACTCTCTATCACGGCAGTCTTGATCGTCCTCTCTTTCTCCTCCAATGTAAATAACCCCAATATCCACGTTGAGTGTTGAGCGTGCCTAAAGAGACTAACGCCACTTACTAACCCAGTCAATACTAGCTTACCGAGACGCCTCTATCCCTCAACTCTCGAGAGCGCAAAGAGGGGAGCTTGTTGAATTGGTTAGCCTCATATCGGATAATGCTACTATCTCGATAGGATGAGTCCAAGGTGACGATCGAGGTTGGCGCTTACGGAGTCAGTTTATGGTTCAAGAGACTATTCGCAGATCCACGTCTCTTCGAGAAGAACGCCAATCTCGCCAGACAATACTTGGAATCTGCTGGGCTGTCGGAACCAAAAAGTCGGTACATAATCCAACCCAAGCCTACTGCAATCACTGACGAAAAGAGCGAGCCTTCGAAAATTACAGGCGTTGCAAAATACATCTTTCAAGAAAAGAAGACTCGTTCAGAGTATATGGAAAATGCGAATCTCGTGATCGATTATCTCGATGTGGGCACCGATCTCTCGCCAGATCAGCATCGCCAATATTGGGCGAAACAGAAACTCTGGACGATGCCCTTCGTCTTGAAAAGCTTCAATCATCAACTAGTCAAGCTGAATATTCCTGATGTCGAGGAACTCTACTCTATGGTGAAGGAGAGAGCACAGCCAATTACCATAGCGAGCGTTGAGTTGAACGACGTGCCCCATGACCAGTTTGATCTTGCCATGGCCTATTTGGAAACCCATCTTGCAAGGATTGCAAAGAAGGATTCGGCAACATTGGAGGTCTATGCGTCCCGCGACCTAGAACCTAGTGAACGAGAAGCCTTGGACAAGCGCCTTACTCGACAATCGACGGCTTCTACCGTCTACCTGATACTTGGCGTAGCCTAGGGATTAGTTGTCTAGACTATTTGCTTGTAGCCAGCGACGAACTCCGGGTCTATTACGCCGGATATTATTCGCTCTGAGCCGTCGGGCATTATGATTGGGGTGCCTGCTGCATGGTAGGGCAGTTCGAAGCTTTCGAGTTTCTCCGGATTATCAACTTCGAACAGTTTCCTACAAGCCCCGTCCTCGTAATGGAAAGCGTAGAGTTTCTCAATCTTTCTAACTCCGAAACCACCAGCTCGTCCGCCTGCGGCGAGGGATCCTTCGGGTAATTGTAGGACGAATATCGAGTTCTTCCCTCCGAGAGCCTTGAGGTCTACCGGATTCTCGGCTACGAGGATTCTTCTTCCCTTCTCTCCGAGGAGATGTGCTAGCTCGTCTAATGCTGCCATAGTTGGATACCTTGGAAGGTTGGTGTAAAATGGGTTTGCTTGCTGCCTGGCTCTCTAGAGGAAGTTGATCGCTGCCTCTTTTCTCGATCCCCGAAGCATCCTCTCGATCTCAGCCCGTTCCTCATCGGTCAATGGGTTGTAGAATCTGCCCTCGGGTCCAGATGTGGCATATCTTCCCGCGACTAGGTAAATCTCTTTGGATGTTTCCTTTAGTACTGTGACTCTGTTTAGGCCATCCTTCTCCGTGTACATGTACATGGGAATCGAGTCGTATTTCGGGATGTCCGTTCTCGGAAGTAGTTTCCATGGGATGGCTGGCATTTTTCCGTCTACAGCAATCTATTGAGATGTATAAATCAGATTTTCTCTAGGCTATCGCATGTCTTCGGAATCGGAGCACGCTGAAATTG
>VBBH01000186.1 GCA_005888695.1 Candidatus Bathyarchaeota archaeon | reverse complement strand
CCTATCCTCACCAAGTGCTTCACATGCTCTACTCCATGAACAGATGGGAAAGCCTTGAGAAACTACGAGAGCTACTTCGAGACTCTGAGTATATTATTGTCGACCGCTATTATCCCTCAAACCTAGCCTACGGAATCGCAAGAGGCCTGGATGAAAGATGGTTGGCGAACCTGGACGCGGGTCTACCTGAGCCCGACCAACTCATTCTGGTTGATACGTCCGTTGAAGCATCCTTCACGAGAAAGACATCTGGTAGGGACGTTCACGAAAGAAATACGCTATTCCTGCAGAAAGTAAGAAAGGCGTACCTTAATCTCGCCAAACGGAGAAAGTGGACCATAGTCAATGGTGATCGTTCCCTTGCAGAGGTCAATGAGGAGTTATGGAAGGCATTGAAGAGTCCTGGACGTCGATCAAAGGGGAAACCGTAAACCTTTCCGAACTCCAACTCTCTTTAGTGTCCCAGCGACGTTCTGTCGTGGTGCCTCGACGTTCTCTTTTCGAAGTCTTGGATAACCCAGCTTCTGTAACTCTGCATCAATCTGTCCAATTAGTATCGTGATGATCTCTTCAGGTTCTATACGTCTCATGCCCCTGAGATGATGCACATACATTTCCATCCTGTCTGATCTGAAGAGGAGACGTGCTAGGAATCGATCTTCTCGCGCGGTATGCCGCTTTTTATCCGTAACAGCGTACCGTGCGTTGAAAGCTAGGTCGAGTATTGGAAACGGACCTTTGTTCTCGATTCTGTGCAGTAATCTCTCTTGTTCTTTATCATCAAATACATCGAAGGCTTCAGCGTTGCCCACGCCCAGCTTGAAACTCACAGTCCCATGGTAATAGCCGTCGTGATCGGATATCGAGAGTTCCATTGGCAGGCTAAGGATGGATATCGACCGGAGTGCCAGCAAGACTGCTCTCTGGAGATTCTCGGCGTTGATTTCATGATCGAAAAAAGCCCTTGAGTGTAGGACAGTTGGGAAGTTGAGAAGTGCACCGAGCCAAGGATCATCATCGTCCCTTTTGAAACTCATTTGGAATCTTCTACCTTAGGCCTAGGAAATGGAGAAGATTGTTCACCCATGACTAGGTGAGTTAAGTGTTGCTGATGAATAATAACGGACTTCTTTTCTCAGCGGAAGAAGGTCTCGACTTCCAGAGTCCCTATGCGGCAAAGAAGGTGCCTATCCATGGAACGTTGGTGAAAGAATGTTCATATCAACGTCGGACATCGGAGTTCTCTAGAATCAACAGGAGCGAAGATGAGAGTGTCGCGGCGAAGCGCAGCCCAATTGTGGAGGAAGTGTCCCTCATGCGATCGGGAACTCTTCTCTGAAGACCGCTTCTGCCTAGTCTGCAAGCAATGCATCTACTGCTGTAACAGTGAACACATAGTCAGAACGAGAACGACACCGGGTCACGCGCATTAGGCGGCTTTTTAGAACTCCGAGACCTTGGTACAGAGGTCTTGCCTTGATAGAAATCTTTTAAGGTAAAGTTGTCCCTCCTCTCCTTAGGCTAGAATGCGCCCAGAGCTTGTAATGGTGATATGGCTTGCAAAAGGCGAAGCGGAAGGAAGAGTACGAGTCTCGTATCAAGCAAGCCTTAGGCGTGCTGAACGAGGTCTCTAATGATAACACAACCCCTCGGAACATCAGGCGCGCCGCCAAAAGCGCTATGGACGCGCTCCAGGTTCCCGGTCACTCTATGGCGGTTCGAGCGTCAAATGCAATCTCCACATTAGACGATATCTCGCAGGACCCGAACATGCCTCCGTACACTCGAGTAAAGTTATGGAACGTTGCGAGCATTCTCGAAGCGATAAAGGACTGAAAAGTCAATTTAGGACAACTATTTATCGGCTGTTGCCCCTATTCTACTGTTGCGATGGCTATTTCGACGGGCGCCCCTCGTCGCCAACTCGTTTTTCGACGTTATATCTACTTCATAGTGGCATTATTGGCGCTGTCGGTCGCCCTCGGAAGCCTATCGAGAAGCGAGCCGGGTGGAAGTTGGCTAGCGAACAGTTACTGGGTGTTGTACATTGTGATGTTACTTCCCATCATTGCTCTCGGAGCGATGATTGTGATGGTGGTATTCTTGGCCCTGACGTTGCGAGACACTTCCGACGCTTTAGGCTCAGGAATGGCTAGGAAGGCAAGAGGCAAGAAGAGGAGCAAGACAATTCATAACATAATTTTCATGGGAACTTGGGCGATCGCCCTGGCCGTTCTTTGGTTCAAGTGCGGAGGAATTCCTTGCCGGTCGCCTCCTGTTCCTTCCCAATTGCAGCAACTCGTATTCGTAAATCAGAATGCCACTGCTAATCCTGCAGCACACGCTCTCGCGACTCTCCTGAGCGCTTCTGTATCGATTTCGGGAATAGTCCAATCAGAATGGTTCTTCTTTGCCTTCTTCGGACTGATAATCGTAAGTTCAGTGGTTATGTTGAGAAGCGCCAAGGTTGCCTTGGACGAGTTTAGGGAGAATACTGGAGCAATTGTTCTAGCTGCTCAGGCCCAAGGATTGAGAGCAGTGAAGGACGCGATTCAGATCGTTCAGGAATCCGACCATGGAGGTCCAAGAGAACGTATACTTCTCTGCTACAACAGCATGATAAGAGCAGTCTCAGAGATGGGTGCAAGCATAACAGTTGACCAGACTGCCCGGGAATTGGAGAGGACGATCAAGCGTACTTTCATGATAAACGGTGACGGGATACGCACATTGACGAATCTTTTCGAAGAGGCTCGATATAGTCTTCATCCTATGACCGAAGAGGACAGTCAAGAAGCCCACGCTTCTCTTATGAAGATAGAAACAGAATTGAATGTAAACAGCTAATTCCACCGACGACGGATTCCCAGAACCTTGGATTCGGCTTCGAATGAGAAAGAGCCTGAGACTCGTTCTTATCGCCTCGATTGTCTATGCTGCTGCAATCTATCTCATACGAGGATTCCTTCCTGATTCGATACCGACAACCCTGACCTTTCTAGTACTTCCCTTGGGACTGCTCGCAGTCATCTTCTATGTGGACTTGCATTTCCGAGCTAGAGTTCCCTCTCCAACGCAGCTTCCTCTGAATCAGTCAACTCGCAGTCTCGGTCATGAAGTGCAATTGCTGACCAAACGTATCGAGGTTGCAACCCACTCCAGTACGGATTATTACGAGAAGATCGTACTCGGCCGAATGAAGGAGCTTATGGTGGAAAAGGCAAGCATTGAAACAGGAGTAGCTGTTGACGATGTTAGGAAGATTCTCTCAGATCCCAGACTTGCCAGGGGATTTCTTAGGAACGACGCGCTCTACAATTTACTTTATACTCGAAGCATTTCAAGGGGAAAGGATCGCCGAAACATGCTCGCCAAATTGACCGATCTTATCGAGGACTGGAAGGCTTGAACTTCAAAGAAGCAGGCGACCTCTGTCAGAATGTCGTGGATCAAGTTGGAACCGTCATCGTAGGCAAGAAACCGGTTCTCGAGAAGGTCATGCTAGCAATCCTGGCAAACTCGCATATACTCTTCGAAGATAATCCGGGACTCGCCAAAACACTGCTGGCTAGAAGCTTTGCAATGAGCATGGGTTGCAACTTCTCGCGTGTCCAATTCACACCGGATCTCTTGCCTGCAGACATTACTGGGACCTACATCTACAATGTCAAGACAACAGACTTCGAACTCCGTCGGGGACCAGTATTCACGAATGTTCTTTTGGCGGATGAGGTCAACAGAGCTCCTCCCAAGACTCAGGCGGCGTTGCTTGAGGCTATGCAGGAGCGGCAGGCCACTCTTGACGGCAAGACTCACCCAATTCAGGACCCCTTCATCGTTATGGCGACACAGAACCCGATCGAATACGAAGGAGTCTATCCTCTTCCCGAAGCTCAGCTTGACCGGTTCATAATGAAGCTCCGACTTGGCTATCCTAACCGTAAGGAGGAGGTGGAGATACTTCAGCGACGCATGAAGAGGGCCGCTGAGGATGTTCACCTAGAGCCTGTTTTGGAGACGGACACCATTCTTGAGATGCAACGAAAACTGGAAGAGATACACGTCGACGATGACGTTCTCGGTTATATCACGGACGTCGTGCAGGCGACTCGTAATCAACGGCAGATCGAAGTAGGGTCTAGCCCAAGAGGAAGCCTCGCGATCTTCAAACTGTGTCGCGCACGCGCCGTCTTCCATGGACGCGACTATGTTGTGCCTGATGACGTGAAGGAGGTTGCCGTGTCAGCTTTGGTGCACAGGGTGATCATGAAGACTGAGTCATGGGTGAAGGGCACCGATCCGAACCAGTCGATCGAGGAAGTATTGAAGACTGTCCCAGTGCCTACCACGAAGTAGCTCGTAGAAGGGTCCGAATTGTTCACGCCCAAGGCCGCTGCATACTTCGGCTTGTGCACTGTCCTGCTGACCTTGGCACTCACATTCCAGGACTGGCAATTGGCTGCACTGATTCTTCCCATAGCCTCCGTCTTTTTTCTTTCGAATCTGTCAGGTCTTCCTGAAAATGTCAGGGTCATCTTGAACCGGAATGTAGAACCTAGCGAGAGCTTCGGAGAGGAAGATGTGCGTGTCGAACTACACTTGGAGAATCGTAGCGGGGCACGCATTGGTAATCTTGAGGTCCATGACGTTTTGCCCGCGAATGTCAAACCTGACAAGGGTTCGAACTCCGTACACGTAGCTCTTGACGCAAACGCGAATGAGAAACTTGTATACAAGTTTCCGAGCCCACCACGCGGGCACACACCTGTCGGTCCGTTACTTGTCCGCGCTCGGGATCCATTAGGACTCTACATGGTAGAGGAGAAGCTTGATCCTGATACTGTTGCGGTTCTTCCCAGGCCGGAGAAGGTTAGAGGGACAGAGTTTCGGCCTCGGCATCTCGGACCTTGGCCTGGGACCATACCTTCGAGATCGACTGGCCACGGTAGCGAGTTCTACAGTCTTCGTGCATACTCAAGCGGTGACGATCCAAAGAGAATCAATTGGAAGGCTACTGCACGTTACGGACGGCTTGTCCTAAACGAGACAGAGTCGGAGCGAGTTACAGACGTCATGATCGTTTTGGATACTGACGTCGCATTCTACGAATCCTCCGAGAGGGAGCTTTTCGAGCGAGGTGTACGAGCTGCCGCGTCCATGGCGAGCTTACTTCTTCGACAGGGAAACCGTGTCGGGCTGGTTCTTCAGGGGATCGAACGCGGCATCGTCCGACCAGGATTCGGGAAGAGACAGGAAAGAAGGATACTGTACATGCTCGCCGCAGCGAGGCCCGGAAGCTCCGTGCTACCGACCGGTTACGTTGTAAGTCAACTAGCCCGATTATTGCTCCCGTCCAGGGCTCAGGTTGTCTTGGTCTCCTCTCTCTTGGATAGTGAGGTTGCGTTCGGGATCGAGCAGTTGACAGTTGATGGCTACAGTGTCATGGTAGTGACACCGACGCCAACCCTGCCCACCGATTATGAATCTCAGACTGAGAAGTTAGCATTCAAGATCTTGATGCTCGAGAGAGAGAACCTTCTACTTCGACTGGAGAGGTTTTGTACCCTGGTACAATGGCCAGAAGATGTTCCATTATCGTCCAGGCTTAGAACGGCAAAGGTGAGGAGGATACGACAACTAGCACGCTAAAACCTCCGTTAGGAACGCAGATGCGAGGTCTAGTTTTACTCATCAAGTTTCACCATTTAGGCTTAGCGCCTTGGATTCTGTTCTCGGTCCCTAGTGCCGCGGTCGTCGGACTGCAGGTACCTTTTGCAGGGATTACAGCAGTGTTGGGTGTTGTTGGAATGATTTTGCGAAGGAGATGGCTTGTGCTCGGGTCATCGTTGAGCCTTCTAGGGTTCCTGATTCTTGGGAAGGTCACGAGTGACTTGGCGGCCTTGGAACCGGTTGACACTGCCGTGTTGCTTCTTCAATTCGTGGCGATACTGTTTCTAATGGAAGCGTCTATGCCAGTTGTCCAGTACGAAGATGATTTCGCTCTCCTAGGGGAACGTAATGATGAACTGTCGAGACGTGTTGCGACACGTTTGGCGCAGTGGCTACGATCTCAACTCTATGCTGACGCTAGGCTTGGAATTGGCTCATTCCTAACCTCGCTGGGGTTGCTAATTGTTGGAAGCTTTGCCGGAGTTGGGATCGGGCATTTGGCAGTGCTGGCTGTGTTCGTACTTGCCGCTGTTGTTGCACTTTTGTTTCTGTTGACGTATCGAAGAGAACCAGAGACAACTAGTCGGAGCAAATAGTTTCGGCGTATTAAACATCTTAAGATAGACTCGCTCTAGATTATTTTTGATGGAGTGAACCGCCAAGCAAAATGTCAAATTACATCATGGGCAGAAGGCTTGAGTATCGAATACGCGATATTTTCAGACGTGAAGGATACCTTGTCATACGCGCAGCATCATCGAAACCAATAGATCTTGTGTGCATCAAGAACGGCAAGACAGTTCTTGTCGAATGCAAGGCAGGTCGATCATGGCTTGGCAAGGTTCGGAAGGCTGAGCTCATCGGATTATCCGAGCAAGCTGGTGCACCAATTCTTCTGGCGAGGAGGAAGAGAAGGAAGGTTGAGTTTACCATACTTCCGGATGGAAAGAGATTCGAGTTGAGGGATCTGTTCTCGTCTATTCCTTGAACGTCTCTTTCAATGATCGTAGTTTTTCAAGGGTAGAAAGCCATCCGAACAGGAGATTGCTGTAAGCGGACAGTTTTTCGGGCTGTTTTTCATTTTTCAATATCTCGTTTGCATCATTGATCTTCCTGACGATGGTTTGTTCGACGCTGTCAAGTAGATGGCTGGGCGATAATGTGACATCGCCTTGGACTGTTGTAGCTTTGGTATAGACGACTGGCCTGTTGCACTTGGCACAGAAAGTCTCTCCCTTGACCTTGAAGAGTGGCGTCCCACATTCGGGGCAAATGTCTGAGAGCATGGTTGCTCCTGACTTTAGCAGGTCTGCCATCCTCCGAACATCTTCTCCCAAGTCTCCTCTCAACCTATCCTTCTGGTTTTGAAGCGACAGCTTGTTCCCATCCAATAAGAGGGAGGGGGTTCCTATAAAGACTGGAACGTACGATGACTACACCGAAAGCATTAGGAAAGTCTCTTTCACGTCTTGAAAGTTCACAATCTACCCCCCCTTTTTTCCAACTTAACTTTCTACTGCGCCTCATTTTGGAGGAGAACTGCCTCAAATCGCTCAAAATGCGAGAATAGCATTGCGGAAAAGGGTTTATTCATTTAAACATAGCGGAAATTCACGAGGAGCACATCGGGGGCCAGAAAACATAAGCTCCGATTGGCAATCAGGGCGTAAAATGAGCGATTTTTCCTGATCTCCCGGAATTGGCTTAAAGAAAGTTAAAGGGAGACTGAATCTCCTTATCGACACATGGTCACAATCTCAAAGGCGTCAGGTATGGTTGGAGCGAGACTTCCCGTGGTGCTGGAGATAGGCTTTTTCTCGCGGAGTAGTGTAGTTTCAGGGCAGGGGACAAGAGATGGTTGATGCGCTGAAGGGGAAGAGAGCGGCCATCATAGCTGCCGACGATTTCGAAGACTTGGAACTTTTCCATCCGATGTATCGCCTGCAAGAGGAGGGCGTTGAGACTGTCGTGGTTGGGCTGAATAGGACACCTGTAAAAGGGAAGAAGGGGTACACGGTCGAGCCGGCCCTATCGATAGACGAGGCGGACGCAGCAGATTTCGACTTGCTCGTCGTTCCAGGCGGAAAGAGCCCCGAGAAGCTGCGGTTGAGTGAGAAGGTTCTGGACCTTGTTCGAGAGTTCGACAAGCAGGGAAAGCCTATTGCAGCTATTTGCCATGCGGGGCAGGTCTTGGCATCTGCTGGAATAGTCAAAGGACGGACGCTGACCTGTGTCCCGGGAATAAGGGACGACATGATCAATGCTGGCGCGCATTATGTGGATCGGCCTGTTGTTCGCGATAGGAATCTAGTGACTTCACGCTTACCCCCTGATCTGCCAGACTTTGCACGACACATGATCGAGATGTTGAAGGAGCCGAGGCTCGTGCAGACGGCACACCAGCGATAGCCCTTGTTTGTGCAACGTAGCTTCTCGAAGGATTCCATGCTCTTACCTTGAAATACGAACCGTACGCCACTCGCCAGCCTAGGCGCTAGTGAAACGTTTGGAGTTTGGAGTTCGCCTCAAGAATTACGGACCCTGGACCACAACCAAAGAGGCAGCGATTGCCGCAGAGAAGAACGGGTTCGCCTCGATCTGGTTGAACGATCATCTTTTGCCCCCAGCGGGACCATTGGACGTTCCCTTTAGGGAAGCATGGACCTCACTCTCAGCGCTAGGCGCAATTACTCGGACGATCAAACTAGGCACTTTAGTGGCATGCAATTCGTTTCGCAACCCAGCTCTGCTTGCCAAGATGGCGTCTACACTCGATAGCATTACTGATGGCAGAGTTGTGCTGGGGATTGGGGCGGGATGGCATAGACCTGAATACGAAGCCTATGGCTTTGCATATCCAACAATAGGAGAGCGGATGGCAAGGCTTGAAGAAAGTGTTCGAATAATCAGGATGATGTTCCAAGAAGGAAAAGCCACTTTCCAAGGCAAATACTACAGTGTGAAAGACGCATTGTCAAACAAAGTACCCAACCGTACGATTCAAGTGTGGATTGGTGGTGGTGGCCCGCGCCTGGTCCGGATGGCCGCAAGAATTGCAGACGGCTGGAATTGTTACCGAATGAAACTTGTCGACTTCAAAACACGCCACGCTAACTTCGAAGAAGAATGCAAGCACGCCGGAAGGGACCTTCGAGACCTAAAAATTTCAATGGTAACTGATGGGATGGTCGGCCCGTCAAGATCGAAGGTTGAGAAGCTGACTGGGGCTGCGGCCTGGGAACGTGGCGAGACCAAAGAACGATACAGGGTCCTCAATTCAGTAATAACCGGAAATAATCAGGAAGCGGCCAAGAGGGTCAAGAATTTTCAAGAGGCTGGCGTACACCATTTGATACTGAACTTCCCATCCTTGGAGCTAATTGACCAACTCGAGTATTTTGGGGCAGAAGTCATCCCTCAATTTATCTAGTATCGAGTCTTTTTATCTGTCATCGTCAGTTTGAGGGACTCATCTGAGGTAGTTGAGAGCATGCCAGAAAAGACGGTTACACTTAGAGTCGCCGACGCGTTGCAACGTGATGTTGGCCGTGGAATAGCCCGTGTAGATCCGAAAGTCATGGAAGAACTCGGGCTAACGTCCGGGGATGCGCTGCAGATTGTTGGGACGCGAAAAACAAGCGCACTTGCTTGGCCCGCCTACCAGCAGGACTACGGGAAGAGGATTATTCGAATGGACGGTTACATGAGACGGAACGCTGGAGTCTCAATAGACGATAAGGTTACCATTCGAAAGATCGAGGCCAAGACCGCCCAGAAACTAACTCTAGCACCTACCGAGCCGCTCCGAATAGTCGGAGGAGAAGAGTACCTCGCCCAAATCTTGGAGGGACGCGTTATGGCCCGGGGCGATTTCATCCCGATAAATGTCATGGGTCGTAAGATCGACCTCGTTGTAACAAGTACGACCCCTGTAGGAGACGCGGTGATCGTTAGTGATCAAACAGAGGTCG
>VBBH01000185.1 GCA_005888695.1 Candidatus Bathyarchaeota archaeon | reverse complement strand
TTCATCTCTTCACTCGTCAGCTTAATCTTCGGCTGCAGCATCACTTGCTCTCAGCCAACTCCAATACCGAGGAGTCCCCTGCCTCTTTCACTGTGAGGGCGCTCACAGGGTATGGCCTTTCGCACAACGCACCCAGATCAAGGCTTGAACCTTGGAAGACATAGATCGGCACTTCGGAAAGGTCGGCGTTGTACATTATGTTGTCTCTTTCAGTACCGGGACAATTGCTTGCTAGTATTACAAGCTTGGCCTTGCTCTGCCGGACGGACGAGAGAGCCGTCTTCGTCCCAAAATCCACCTTCCCAGTCTTCACCACCATCCGAATCTGCTTGTTCACATCAACCATGCAATAATTTCCCTACTCACTAGTCTTCTCTATTCCAGCATCCTTGCCAGCACCGCCGCCACCAGTAACGGCAATGACCGGGACAGGAATTGGACCGTCGCCACTTGTCGGCGCGTTAACTGGACGTGGCTGACGCGGCAATTTGACACCTGCCATGGACATTGAGACCTCGATCAATCCAGTGCCCATCGGTATCTGCTGTCCAACAATCACGTTCTCCGCAACTCCGCGCAGAGTGTCAACAGTCCCCTTGACAGCTGCTTCGACAATAGTAGGTATCGTTATCTCAAACGCCGCTTTAGCAAGTGTACTGGCCTTTTCGCCGCTAACTCCATGCCTTCCAACTTGAAGCACCTCGCCACTCGACGTCATCATATCAGATACAAGCATAACGTGGCGAATGTCCACGTCGAGTCCTTGCTCCTCCAAGACCCCAAGCGCTTCCTTGACTATCACGTTTCTCGCAGCCTCGATCCCGAGAACTAGCGTTGTCTCGTTAATGTTATTGCTGAATGTCCGTGTCGTGTCCACGCCCGGCACCTCGAAGGCCGCGGCAAGGCTTGACCCTTCAGTCCGAATAATCCACTCGCCCTTTTCCTCGACGACCAGTGCTCGTTTGACAGCTCCTATCCCCTTCACGTGATGCTTTTGCAGTTTGTCTTCCAACCGTCTAAATTGCGGAAGCTCCATGTCCTTCGACTTGATCTCCATATTGTAGGCTTCAACCTTCACCTCGGTCCCGGTCGGTTGGACCGCATCACGGATGTCTTGGACCGTGACACCTCGTTCACGCATTGTCTGCGGGTTGAGCTTGATGTCGAGCCTCATCTTGATCACGTCAGAAACGATCTCACTAGCAATGTCCCCCAGCGTCGTGTGCGCCAGTAGTGTAGCAACCTCCTGTGCTTTCTCCCTACTCGCGCGATGCTTCGCATCCAAGAATACCGTCATACTTGGCGTGGACGGAATCTTCCGGGCGTCGACTATCTCGATCAGTCTCGGCAAGCCAAGTGTAACGTTTTGTTCCCTGACTCCGGCGAAGTGGAAAGTTCTGAGGGTCATTTGTGTTCCCGGCTCACCTATTGATTGAGCAGACACTATCCCAGCTGCCTCGCCGGGCTCGACTAGTGCCTGCTTGTAATTGTCAATCGCCTGCTCCACCGCCTCTTCTACACCCGTCTTAGTGAGCTTCGTGGCGACCAACGCGTCTCTCAGACGGTCGAGTATCAAGGGTGAGAGTACTTCCTTGCTTGGTTCGAGGCTCTTCTCTATCGTATCCTTCGTGGCTGCGGTGCCCTTCCTCATTGTGAGTCTCACTCGTTCGACCAATCGGTCAACGTTCACGGCCTTTCCATGGTCGCTCTTTGCAGTGTCTACGCCATCTTCTCCATATCTGACCTGGATAATGTTGCCTCTAGAGTCCCGGACTGTACCGTCGTATTCGACGCGTAAGTGTTCGAGGGCGTTGATGAGCCGCCGTTGCATGTATCCGCTTTGCTGGGTTCTAACTGCTGTATCGACGAGACCTTCTCTGCCTCCCATTGCGTGGAAGA
Source organism: Candidatus Bathyarchaeota archaeon (assembly GCA_005888695.1). Next base: position 6,903 of record VBBH01000185.1, on the reverse strand, counting down.
AGAATTCTATCGGATCCAATCCGTCCCGGTAGCAATTATAGACGAATCCTCTAGCGGCCGCGCCTGCGTCGCCTGGACGGAAGAATGACATTGCCCGTCCTCTATAGCCCCGTAAGATTCGTTGTCCCCGGATTGATTGTTGACCGACGCATGCAGTCATCTGTCCAATGTTCAATGTGGAGCCTCTCGCACCGGCTCTGCTCATGATGACACCGCTGTTGTCCATCTGGAAAAATTGATCCGCAAAGTCTCCGGCACTATCGCGTGCCTTGGACAGTTCGTTCATGATGTAGATCTCAAGCGATTCCTCAAGGGTCTGGCCTGGCAATCTTTCCAGTGTGCCTTGTTGGTAGCTGGCGATGTACTCGTTCACTTTCTCCTCTGCCTTTTGAATCGCCTTGGAAATCTTTTCTCGGGTAGTCTCGGGTATTTGCAGCTCGTCCATCGCGTATGTGAAGCCTCTCAGCTCCATGTACCTGTTGAGAAGTCTGGTGACACTGTTGAGGAAGCGTCTTCCCTCTTCCGTACCGTAGTCTTTGACGATTCGATGGAAAAGACTCTCCGACCGTTCTGCGCCTATGGCGTTCTTGTCGATCACGCCCTGTTCGAGGACGCCGTCTTTGATGACGACGAACGCATCGTATGGACAGTCGTGAACTATGCCCTTGTCGCAGTCTTCACACTTGTAATAGTTAGAAAGATTGGACTTGGCAACGAAGTTGAACCCCTTCGGCAGAACGATGCTGAAGATCTGTTTGCCCGTCCACAATTCCTCTGGCTTTGAAACGGACGGTTCCGGTGTAGGACCCTCATAGTTCGCAGCGGAAAGCAGCTTGGTTACATCATGTCTAGTCAGCATGGTTGATTTCTGGGTCAGGAGGAATGCGCTGGTGAGAGAGTCTCGGATAGCGCCGATGATCGGTCCTCCGTATCTAGGTGAGAGTATCTGGTCTTGGACCTGCATGAGGAGTCTTGCCTCTGTCCTGGCCTCTTCGCCCTGAGGAACGTGCAGGTTCATCTCGTCACCGTCAAAGTCTGCATTGTAGGGCGTGCAGACGGCCGGGTTGAGCCTGAAGGTCTTGTACGGTAGAACGCGGACGCGGTGCGCCATTATGGACATGCGGTGAAGGCTCGGCTGTCTGTTGAAGAGTACGATGTCTCCGTCTCGCAAGTGCCTCTCAACGACGAAACCGGGTTGGATCAAGTCTCCGACAACCTTCCGGTCGGTAACGAATTCGAGGCGGACTCTTCTACCGTCTGGACGTACGATGTAGAGCGCACCCGGATAATTGTCAGGACCGTTCTCGATCAGTCGTTTCATCGCTTCTGTATTGTAATTAGTGACCTTTTCTGGAATAGTTAGTCTGCTCGCAACATCAAGCGGAACCCCGACCTCGTTAATGTCTAGGTTTGGATCTGGAGACACGACAGTTCTTGCGGAGAAGTCCACTCGTTTGCCGGAGAGGTTGCCCCGGAACCGTCCTTCCTTCCCCTTCAAACGCTGTGATAAGGTCTTCAGTGCCCTGCCTGACCTATGCCTAGCAGGCGGCAAGCCGGAGACCTCATTGTCGAAGTAAGTAGTCACATGGTATTGGAGGAGTTCGTGGAGTTCTTGGATAATGTTGATTGGGACACCGGATTCGAGTGCTTCTCGAAGTTTCTGGTTGATCCTGATAATATCGACCAGTTTGTGTGTAAGATCATCTTCCGACCTGATGCCGGACTCAAGAGTGATGGACGGTCTAACAGACACTGGCGGCACCGGCATTACCTGCAACACAGCCCATTCTGGCCTGGCCGCCTTCGGGTCCATTCCTAACAGGATGAGATCGTCGTCCGGAATACGCTCCAATCGCTCTCTTATCGTGCTTGGAGTAAGCCGGACCGGAGCGCCCTCGACTATTTCATGGAATGTGGTCGGCTTGCCATGCTCGACCGCGTACTGTCTTTGGCCACAGTGGGGACACTGCTGGGTCTTTTTTGCATCCTTGATTACCTCGTCGAGGAAAGCGTCGGGGACAGTGTTGAGTCGTTGTTTTAGTTCTGCGTGGCGTGCCCTGTACTTTTCGATCTTCTCCTCCGTGAGGAGGATGCGTCCACAGTTGCGGCATGTGATCGAGAGATAGCGATGGATGAGTTTGGCGAACGCAGAGTGTATGACAGGTTCTGCGAGCTCGATGTGGCCAAAGTGGCCTGGGCACGCTGAGGCGGTGTTGCCACATGTCTTGCATTTCTGGCGTGGCTCCAAAGTTCCGAGACGTCCATCCATCAATCCAGATGTAATCGGTACACCGTCCTCATCATAGGTATCGGCGGCCTGTACATCGACGGCTGACAGTTTCCTGATCTCGGTTGGGGAGACGAGTGTGAACCTGATTCCCTGTATGATCTTGCTAGGTTCTTCCATCACGGTGATTGACATTGTTAGGCTCGCTCCTCCAAGCTAAGTCGTGGAACTATGCCAAGTGACATTAGTTCCTGGACGAGGAGTTTGAACGCGTACGATATCGAAACCGGTGAAATAGTGGCTTTTTCACCGTCAATTCGACAGATGTACTTGTTCTGTTTGATATCGTAGTATGCTAGTGTCCCGCATATTTCGCAAACGTATGCGGTGTATTTGTCCGATTCCTCCAACAACCTGTCCCTCAAGAGTGCTGAAGCGCCGTGTCCGATCAAGCAGTCTCTCTCCATCTCACCGAATCGGAGTCCTCCTCCACGGGCACGTCCCTCGGTGGGCTGCCGCGTCAGCATCTGTACCTGTCCGCGTGCTCGTGCGTGCATCTTGTCAGCGACCATGTGGTGAAGTTTCTGGTAGTAGACCACTCCGATGAATAAATCGGCAGCTAGCTTCTCACCGGTTATTCCATTGTAGAGGGTTTCCCGGCCACTCTTCTGGAATCCAAGCTTTCCAAGAATCTCGCTTATTGCATGCGGTCCTATGTTCTCGAAGGATGTGCCGTCCATTAACTCGCCCACTTGACTAGCCACTTTGCCGCCAAGAGTTTCGACAAATTGGCCGATGGTCATCCTTGATGGGATGGCGTGAGGATTGATCACGACGTCTGGGACAACGCCGTCAACTGTGAACGGCATGTCTTCCTGTGGGACCAGTAATCCAATGACTCCCTTCTGTCCGTGTCGACTCGCGAACTTGTCGCCTAGCTCTGGAACGCGCAAGTCTCGGACCTTGACCTTGACGAGTTTACTCCCTTCGATCGATTCTGTGATGAATATCTGATCTATTGTTCCCTGCTCCGAAGGACGCATCGTCACCGAAGAGTCTCGTTTAGTAGGTCCGCGCACCTCAAACTCTCGGTACTCTTCCAAGAATCTGGGCGGACTGGTTCTTCCCACTAGGACAGTGTTGCCTGTGACGTCGGATTCTGGTGAGATGATCCCGTCTTCTTCCAAAAGGCGATAGTACCTGTCGCCTCTGTAGCCTCGTATCCCCGCCTCGGGAACCTCGAACTTGTCCCTCAGACCGCCAAGATACTGTCGGCTTTCTGCTTCATAGATCCTATAGAAGGTTGATCGGAATAGGCCACGGTCGACGGACGATTTGTTGACAATGATCGCGTCTTCCATATTGTAGCCCTGGAAGGAAAGTATAGCCACGACAACATTCTGTCCCGACGGGCGCTGATGATAATTGAAGACCTCCATGGGTCGAGTGTCCACAATCGGAGCCTGCGGGTAATGGAGGAGATGGGAACGGGAGTCGACGCGTGTGAAGAAGTTTGTAGAGAAGACTCCAAGGGCTTGCTTGGACATCGCGGATTCGTATGCATTTCGAGGGGACTGGTTGTGTTCTGGGAAGGGTATGAGGCTGCCAGCGATTCCATTCATTGCATACGGTGCGATCTCGAGGTGCGTGTGGTCTTTCCGCAGATCGCTTTCATACATGGCTACTAGAGTATTCTCTTCCTCGTCAGCATCGAGCAATTCGACAACCTGCATTCGTAACAGGTCTTGCCATGTGACCCTGCCCTGCTCGAGCTGTGTGATGTGGTCCTCGCTAATCCTCGGAAGGCCGTCCTCGACTATTAGGAGTGGACGCCTAACACGTCCAGCGTCGCAGTTTACATACAATTCGTCCCTGCCACCCTCTTTCTCGGAAGGATGGAAGGCGACATTGACCTCAGTGCTAATCTTCCCCTGCCGTCGGTATTCTCGCAGCTCCTCGGCCAACGCCGCAGGATCTTTGGTGTAGCCTGCGATTATTCCGTCGACGAAGACCTTGCCCCCGGCTCCTCGAAGTCTCCGGTCCGCTTCCTCGACGGTGGTCACGCCCATTCTTCTAAGCCGGTCGACCATCTCGTGTGGGTCTATGCCGACGCTGATACTACTTGACAGTGCTAAGTTCTTGACGAGTCCACAATTGGATCCTTCAGGTGTCTCGTTGGGACACAGTCGTCCGTAATGTGTTGGGTGTAAGTCTCGGGCTTCAAGGTTGGGTTGGCTGCGGCTTAGCGGGGACTGTAGCCTCCGCAGATGGCTGAGCGTGCTGATGAAGTTCGTCCTGTCGAGCAATTGGGTTACTCCAATTCTTCCCCTCACCCAATTTCCAGTGGCAATAGCATGCTGGACACGTTCGGTTATTATTCCCGGACGGATTGCATTGGCGATCGAGAATTCGATGTGTCGTCTTATCGTTATTCGTTCGAGTTGATATTTCAGGTCGCGGGTGAGGTTTCTGAATGAGATTCGGAACAGCTCTGCTAGCAAGCTTCCTGCGAGCTTGAGCCTCTTGTTCGCATAATGGTCCTTGTCATCGACGGTTCTAATTTCTCGTTTGACCTCGATTATTCTTGCAGCGATCTCTGCTAGGAATAGAGCCTTCTCCCTACGATCGGCCGGTGTCCTTCCAAGATGGGGAAGGAAGTTTCGGTCGAGCACCGACTCTGCCTTTCTCAGACGGTACTCGTCCACCTGTCCTGGGGCAAGCCTGTTCCCTAGGTAGAGTAAAGCGTCTTTCGGATTGTTAGCTTCTAGCGCCTTCTCGAATGATGACTCAAGTTCATCTTGAACCTTCGGATCAACACTGACGAGCTCTGCGACCTTGGAGTCCTCTTCTAGGCCGAGGGCCCGCATCATTATCATTAGTGGTATGTCGCTCGGGATGCCTGGCATGGTAGCGTAAATTGCTCGATCACCTTTCATCGTGACCTCTATCCTTGCTCGGAAGCCCACTGTGGTCGAGAAGATCTTCGCCTTGTACGTAGGATTCACACCCGTATGCTCTGTGTCAACGAGTATGCGATTGGCCGAAAGATCTTCCAAGGCGACAATTACTCTCTCGCTTCCGTTGACGATGAAATAACCACCTGGATCGAGCTGGTCTTCGCCAACAGCCACAAGTTCTTCGGGGTTCAGTCTCGAGAGCAAACAGATCTTGGACTTGAGCATGACCGGAAGATCTCCAATGTAGACCATCTCCGGCTGACCTTCTCGCTCCCCGATGACAGGGATCATTTCCATATGGAGTGGCGCTGAGTAGGTGAGGTTTCTGATTCGTGCCTCAGCAGGGTAGATCGACCTCTCGGTCCCGTCCACCTCGATAACTCTGGGTGCGCCGATCTCTATCTTTCCAAGTTTAATCTTCAGCGGATAGTCTCCGATCTCTATCGGGAGATCCGCCACCTCGTTTACAATGGCCTGTAATCCTCTCTCGACAAAATCGTTGTAGCTGTCGATGTGTTGTCGGACGAGTCCACTATCTCGGATGAATTCCTTCGAAAGATTCCACAAATGGTCTACTGATATTCCCATGATTGTTAGAATTCCTCCACAACGTACCGATAAAAGTCAGATTCGCCAGCCGTCTGGCTCTTCCTGATTATCCTGACAAGATCGCCGGGCTTGGCATCGATAGTTCGAGCAGCAGGGTCCGTTACCTTGATGTATGGTAACTGGAAGGGTCTGATGTGATATTTCGCCAGGACCTGCTTCGCTTCCTCTTCGGAGAGGAGTATGTGTCTAGGGGCTAGCTCGTGGGCAAAAACGTCGTAAGAGAGTTTCTTCTCCTTATCTTGCTTCTTGACCAAATACTTACCTCGGGCGGGGAGATAGATGGGGTATCTTCTACCTACCGGGCATGGGCAACGCCCGCCGTCCCTCTAATAAATCTGATTACCGAGCGCTTGATCTACAATAAATGACTTATCATTCCGTGGGCGACAGGGGGTATTTTCGAGACCCGCCGAGGTTTGCCTCCACATGTTTTTCTCGATTGAGTCTCGAATGAGGACCAGTAAATCTAGCCAGACATGGCTCTAAACGAGCAATAAGTGACCCTTCACACAACCTAGCACTAGTTCGCGCCTTCCAGTTACACTGGCGTTTCCTAGATCGGCTGAACTATTTCATTTTTCTGATTACGGATTTGACCAAATGTGTCCTCCAGTGGGAAGTCTCGTCCAAGTCATTACAAGGTTTTTTAGACCAACAAAAGTCGACTACACTGTTTCCTGCCGGGATCGCCTAGCCAGGTATGGCGTCGGATTGCTAAGCCACAAGATTTCAGGGCTGCGATGATCCGATGGGCCTTAGGCCCACGTGGGTTCAAATCCCACTCCCGGCGCCATCACGAAACATCACGTGCTTTGTTGAGCAATTCTGCTCAAGAGTCAACGGTATCACTTTCTCGCTCATATCGTGACCATCTCAGGGTAACAATATCTCTATCACTATTGTTGCACAAGATTTTCTCGAATATTCCATTGCTCACTTACCTCGTGACCGCGTTCTACGACACGTTGGGGTCCTGCTTTGATAAAGTGGTCCAACAGATCAACCCAGGCCTTCCGCCGAAGGTTTACGATTATCTTCAGAAGAACGGAGTCCAAAGAAATGATGTTCCTGCAAAGTTTGATGTGGTAATGGTTCTCCTGACGAAATGGC
>VBBH01000342.1 GCA_005888695.1 Candidatus Bathyarchaeota archaeon | reverse complement strand
TTCTCCTCCAAAACTGATAGTATCACCTTCTTTCAGGTACATGTCTGGCTTTGGTGGCGGCGGGACTTCGAACCCCATGAACTCTCGAACTCGCGATTGCATCGATTCTAGCATCGAGAGATCGTCCTTGTGAATGGCGAACTTTTGCCCAGTACTCTTTCTAACTCCATTGACGCCGAGCACGTGATCGAAGTGCGTGTGGGTTGCGATGATCAGCTTGGGCGTAACATTCAGGTCCTTTAGGTAGCGAAGAATTCTTTCGGGCTCGTCTCCTGCGTCAACTATCAGGGCTTCCTGTTTGGCCTGGACGATGTAGCAATTAGTTTGTAACCGTCCCACTACTAGGATGTGGACCTGGATAGATTCCCTGGTTCTTGTCAAGGCATGTTTACACTCGTGCCGGTGCCGTCTGGGATGTAAAGACCTCTTTTAACCGTGAGGTCTAGCTGGATGACGGTGACACTGATGGCTACGTCTCATAGGATCGTCTTTGGTGATTGCAAGAGTATGCGGGAAATACGTGACGACTCTGTTCATTTGATGGTCACGTCTCCACCGTACTATAATGCTCCTTTCGATTATCCCGGACTTTTCAAGGATTATGATGAATTTCTGGGTTTGATGCATGATGTTTCTTGTGAGCTCTATCGGGTTCTTGCTCCTGGCAGAGTAGCATGTTTCGTTACGGATGATATGCTGGTGGACGGTGTCAAGTATCCTGTTGTGGCTGATGTTACTCGGTTGATGATGGAGGCGGGCTTTCGGTATAGGGACCGGATTGTCTGGGTCAAGCCGAAAGGATACGTTAGAATCAGTCGACGTAGCGGAGTTGTCCTGCAGCATCCGTATCCGATGTACTATTATCCTGACAATATTCAGGAGAGCATTTTGATCTTCCAAAAGGGGAAGTTTGACTATTCCTATATCCAAACACTCGCGAAGCGGCGCTTGGAGAAATCAAGGGTGGACGTAAAAGAGTACAATGGTCAGGAATGGTATCTGACGGTTTGGAACATTACCAACGTACTCCCTTTCAAAGGGAGAGCGGAGGAGGGCATAGCCGCGTTTCCGGACGAAATCCCGAGGAGACTCTTGAAACTTTACAGTTTTGCTGGCGAGACAGTGCTGGACCCTTTCGCGGGGTCTGGAACCACACTAAGAGTTGCGAAGGAGCTTGGCCGGAACAGTTGGGGATTCGAAGTGGACCTTGAACTCAGGGACACAATCCGAAGGAAACTAGACACAACAAATGGAAACGGAAAAATCACGTTTCAACAACGGAAGGACGCTCGAAAATTGAGAAGTTTGATCCGAGAAAGCGTCAAGCGGCGAAAGTCAGTAGCGCTGACCCATATGGCTTAGTTGCTCCAGTAGGGTTTGGTCGCGATAAACTGCAGCTTCGCCTCGAGCAGATCACCATAGAACTCCTCATCCGATTCTTGCATTTTCGACAATACTCTGCTGGCCGTTTGGGGACCGATTCCATACACGGATTGTGCGACGATGGCTCGTTTCCCGTAGGAGATTACTAGATCGGCGGATCGTCTCGCTTTGACCAATGCTTTTTGCATGTCTTCTTCCATCTTCTCCTTCTTCATCTTCTTCGCAAGGGCACCGGTTACGTACCCGCTTGACCAGAAGAGTGGAGCGAGGAGGTGGGAGCCACAGTTTTGACATGCAGGCCTGTTAGGTATCTCAGCGATCATTGTCTCCCTCTGCAGGATTCCGCATTCGAAGCATAGCAGGTCGATTGTCCGGCCCTCTATCGCAAGTTTCAATCTTGCCAGATTATCTCCTTCTACGTTTTCTGGAGCGATCAGTTCAGGAATGTCCACGTGCCGATAGAGTAGATGATATGCGAGTGGAGTGGGTTTTTCTGCTGATCGGAAGAAGACGACTTCCAGCTTCCTCTCTCTGATGTCTTTGAAGATCTTCTTGACTGTTTCAAAATCTGCTCGTTCTGTCAATGCTTCGCGCATTGTCTCATCGTAGATTGGAGTTAAGCGGAACTTTAACGCCAGCTCTTTGAGGGCTTCTCCGTACATTAGCCGGCCACGTGCGAGAGCACCGAATCTTTCTGCGATGAATTTCATGTAGTATCCCCACGGAAAGTGTCTGTGCAAGACTCCATGGCATGCGCCGTTCAGTACTTGGTCGGAGACTCCGAACACATCGTTTGTGAATAATGATTCGAGGTTTAGATCTGCGGTGTCGGCGACCATCTCGTACAATATCCGGTAGGCATCGTTCCACCACATTCTGACGAGACCCTGTCGTCTGAAGAGTTCCTCGATAACTTCACCGAGCGTGTTGTTGACAATGTCTCCATGGGATGTGTGGACGATTATGTACCGGTCGAATCCTTCGATGACGAGCCGATTGTCTGTGGGAACCGGACATCCAGTCTTCTTATGCGCCCAGGTCTCTTCGACTACTTTCCTTGTGCCGTAGGGGTCGCTGGGCCATTCCGAGGTGAGCCTCTTAACCGTGGGCTCGACGTCATCCTGGGTGGATAGTTTTTGGTCGATTTTTGCTCTGTAGGAGCCTACTCTCAATCCGAGTTCCATTGGGACAGGTAGTATCTTACCATCCCATCCTGGGACCGCCGCCGTAGGATCGGTAATCGGAAGGACGTACACGCGTCCATCATCGGCTATTTGCTTCATCTGCCAGGTTCTTCCTTTGATGATGAAGTTCAAGCCGACCCGAGCGTTCTCCATCATGAACTCCTCTCCAAGTATCCCGATAGCCTGGTTGTACGTTAGATCGACGACGAGGTATCGTCTCTCGTCGGGGATCATGCTCAGGTTCTCGTAATAGTACGTCCTAGTACGACCTGTGCGATAGAGTGTTTCGCCGTCGCGTTTGAGCTGACCCATCTTTCTCTGGTAATCGATCACTTGTTCGAGCTGTTTCTCGTCGAGCTTGGAATATGGGTATGATCTGCCTATGATAGTTTTCACATTTGAGAGCTGGACGGATCCTTCGGAGTCCATGAGGAGACCGGCGACCTGATGAGCCAAAACATCTAGTGCGCCGACCGGGACCTTGGTGGGCTCTATACGTCCCTCCTGTGCTAGTTCGATTACTGCAACTGATTCCAGGA
>VBBH01000184.1 GCA_005888695.1 Candidatus Bathyarchaeota archaeon | reverse complement strand
GTCGTCAGCCGCTGGGGCGGAAAGAAACAGTAGGCTGACATCTATGAACACAATTCTTCTTTAACCGTTATGCTCAGTCTTCCATATCAATCCCTATTTCTCCGTGAATAGCCATATCGCCAACCTTCAGAGTCGAATCCTTCTCACGCAGTGGTGTTAACAGACCTATCAGCTTCAGAAGAATGAAGGTCACTGCGAAAACATAGACGATTACAACACCAGCAGCAAAGGCTTGCACACCGAGCTCGCTCAGGTTGCCATAGAGGGCTCCTTTAAGACCAGGGGCCACAAAGACAGTGACGGCCGGATCTGCGAGGATTCCCGTCAGAAGTCCTCCTGTCAAGCCGGCAACACCGTGAGCCGGAAAGACACCGAGTGCATCGTCCAATTTCAGTTTGGGAGCGAGCTTATTGGTCGCAATCCACGGGATAGTTCCTGCTGCGATTCCAATTATGAGTGCTCCCCATCCATTGACGTACCCGGCTGCGGGTGTAATTGCTACTAATCCTGTTACGGCGGCTGTTGTGGCTCCGATGAGGGTGGGTTTATGTTTGAATTTCATATCCATAAGCATCCAAGCAATCACGCTGGCCGCAGCGGCGAGTTCTGTGTTGAGCACCGCGATTGCCGCGTCTATCGTTGCGCCGTAGGGGTCTCCTCCATTGAATCCGTTCCAGCCGAGCCAGAGTATACCGGCACCGATGAATACGAGTGTAACATTGTTAGGTTTCGATCGTCTATCAGATGATAGTCTTGGCCCAACGGCTATTGCGGCAGCGAGGGCGGTGATGCCTGCGGAGAGATGGATTACGTATCCTCCGGAGAAGTCTACTGCGCCCATCTGGTTGAGCCATCCTCCGGCGAATAGCCAGTAGGAAAGTGGGCTGTAGACGAGTGCTGACCAGATGGGTACGAAGATCATCCAGGCCTTGAAGCTCATCCTTTCGATGATCGCGCCTGCGAACAACCCGGGTGTTATTGCTGCAAAGACGAATTGGAAGAAGACGATCGTTGACATTGGAATGTTGATCGCGAATCCGCTGGGACCTATGGTGGCCTGGCTGGCCATGAACCCGGCATCAAGCGTCGGTGTTGGCATTCCTAGTATGCCGTAGTTTCCAATTTTCAATCCGGCAGGTCCGAAGCCGAGGTTGTATCCGAAGAGCAACCATACGATTAGAACGGCGGCGTAGGCGTAGAATATCATGAAGAGTGTGTTCAGGATGAACCGCTTCTTTGCCAAGCCTCCGTAGAAGATGGCTAGACCCGGCAGGCTCATTAGGCCGACGAGGGTCGCGGCGGTCAGCATCCAGGCATTGCTTCCTGTGTCGAGCCATGATGGCACTGCTGGGGCTGGGTAGGTGTTCAGGTTTGATGGTGGCTGATACGTGGCACCAAATACAGTATGGATGAGTGTCGGTAGACCGAATAATGCAACCGCAACTAAGAGAAGAACAACAATCCTAGTGCTGGAACGGGAATGGCCCAGTCCATCCTGTGGAGTTCCATTTTCCACTGAAGAGATCTCCGAGTGTCTGAACGCCAATTTTGGTTCGGCGACGGATTCCGAGAGAACTCACTTTTAAGATCATACGATCATTGTAGAAACCGAATCACGTTGAGAAGAATGGTATCAGCCGGAACAATCTGGGGCGACGTCGTTGGCTACTCTCGAGCGATTAGAACGGGCAACATGATCATAGTGTCTGGAACGGCCCCGTCAGACGAGAAAGGAAACGTTGTCGGGAAAGGAGACGTATACGCTCAGACAGTCTATGCGATCCACAAGATCGAGAAAGCATTGAAGGAATTAGGGGCTTCGCTGGATCAAGTGGTGAGAACGAGAATTTACACGACGGACATTACAAAATGGAAAGAGATCGCACGGGCGCACCGCGAATTCTTTGGAAAGGCCAAGCCTGCTAACTCGATGGTAGAGGTAACAAGCTTGATCGACCCGGATATGCTCGTAGAAGTCGAAGTGGACGCGATAATTGATTAGAGCCGATTTGATCTTGGAGATCTAGTAGAGTCCTTTTCTTCGGGCAGTGAGGTTGATCGCCATCTCTGCGATATCCTCAGAATATTCCGCTATCCTCTTGAGACTTTCAAGTGTTAATCGGATAGCTACTACTGTCTTAGGATTCAGATGCATCTCGTATAGCTTGTCGGTTAACACATCGGCGTCTCTCTCGACTCTTTGAGCCGTTAGTATGGAATTGTTAGCGGAAACCGCGTCCACTTTCGTCATTGCCTTTAGGGCGTCCTCTAATACGCCGCTAGCCAAAGTGCTGACTGTTGTCAATCCTTCAAGAAGTCGTTGCGGAGGAGCGTCCTCAACATCTTTGGATAATCTAGCCATGGTAGCAGCATGGTCTGCTATCCGTTCGAGGCTCTTAGAAACCAGTCTGTATACAAGACAGTCCCGAGGATCTGATAATCCTATCTCCTGGATTACGCTCCTACTTAGGACGGCAAGGGTCAATTGTCGTATCAAGAAAAGGTAGAACCGGTCAACTTCTTCGTCCCGATGGACGACTTCTTCGGCGAGCGCTTTGTCTCGGCTTCGGAAAGCCTCGACAGCGTCGCGAAGCATTAGTTTTGCGATTAGACTCATTCTCGAGATAACTTTGGGAGCCGGCAAATCTCCATAGCTCGAGAGGCATTGGACGATCAACTCATCCTTTGACTCCTCGATGATCTCTGCACCGACGAACATTCGTCTCGCCTGTTCTTTCACGTATGTCCTGAGATCAGGTTTTGCTGCAGCTGGGAAAACAATTCTGATGACCTCGTACCCTGCGAGGTACTGAGCGATGAATGTTCTGAGTATCTGTTCCTTGTCCTGATCCTTCGAAGGGGTCAGAACGACTTCTGAGCCCTTCTCCTGTCCAAGTGCTACCTTCTGGTGTGGAACTATTGTGAGGGAAGAGTCAGGTCGTGGCATTACGGCGACAACGTCGCCCATCTTCAGTCCTTGGGCCCTTATCCAATCCTTAGGGAGCGAGACTGTATAGCTCGCTCCACCTGTCATCTGTAACTTTCTAAGTTCGAGGTCGCCCATTCGTTTACTCCTACTACTGTGGAATACGGAAATACATGGCACAACTATATAGTTGTTGGCATATCTACTGACTTATGGTAAAGAGGCGTGGAATCGCTGATAATGATTGAGAAAAACCAGGACGAGACTCGGGACACTGGAGAGTCAGGGGAGACTTACGACCAAGAAATGGAAGCCAATCGTGTTCTCCCAATCAATGCCGAAAATGCCAAAATGCACCCCTGCGTCCAATAGATTGACTCATTTGGGCAAGACTTGAGCGGAACGGCGCGTAGCGTCCTCCTCTTGTGCGCCTTTCGACTACAGTGCTATACTGACATACGTAGTCTGATCGTATCTACTATCGAATAGGTACTTATCCAAACGATCTACTGATACGAACCGATATCAGTGTCCCAAGAGACGAGCGTAAGGGAACGCTCAACTGCACATCCTCGAGCGCTCAAGAAAACTCTTCTGGACACTGTATCCCGCAGCCGTTTCGTCCAAGGCTGGTACATGCTCGTCCTCGTCTTCTTTGTATTCTTCGTGCTCGTACCAACCCTATTCGTTCTATCCTTCCTCTACACGGGCTGGGGCGACCTCCAAGTTTTCGTTTTCGCGAACCCTAGCGTGATGGGTCAGATATGGTCCGCCGTCGGTCTCTCCTTCGGAGTAGCTCTGACTGTCACGGCCATCGATCTCGTCTTCGGTCTTCCCCTCGCCTGGTTCATCGTGCGACGTCAATTCCGTGGAAAGAGTGTACTCAATACAATTGTAGATTCACCATTGGCTGTACCCACGGCCGGATTGGGATTCTCAGCTGCTTTGTTTTGGGCCCTGAACCCTGCAGTGAAGCCTCAAACCCTCTCGTTGAATTTCACGAATACTCCATTCGTTCTGCTAATGCTGTTACACTTCACGACTACCTTCCCCTACATGGTAAGATCGTTGTCTGCGATACTTGAGCAATTGGACATAGAGTACGAGGTCGCAGCTAGGACATTGGGCGCTTCTCCTCTTACTGCATCAAGGACGGTGACATTGCCGCTGTTCAGGTCTGGTATAGCCACGGGCGCGATCCTATGTTTGGCAAAGGCAATGAGCGATACAGGCGGGGTTCAGGCCGCATTACAGACTGCTAACCTCTTCGCGATAAAGACCACGAGTTGCAGTTTCACAGGCACCCCGAGTGGCACTGTCTTGATCGGAGCCTGGAGAACCCTAGGCAAGGCGTGCCCAACAGTTGCCAACCAGTTGAATGCTGGTCTTGCATTCGTCGCCATCCTCATGATCGCACTCTCTATCGGGCTTCTCTACACGGTGAAGCTTGTTGCTTTGAAGGTCCGGTTCCCTTTGAAGCGAGTCTGGCCTGGACCAGAGCGCAAATTGAGCCGAGGAACATCACCAAAGGTACGGGACCTCGCCTCCTTCTCATTCCTCATCTTCATCATTCTCATCCCTTCATTCTTCCTCATCAGTTTCCTCGTCACCGGCGCAAAGACTCTGGGCAACCCGGACTGGGGGACATTTGGAAGTAGCCTTGGATTCTCATTTCTCGTAGCAGGCCTCGCGACAAGCATCGATCTCATGTTCGGAGTACCTCTCGCACTCTACATAACCAGAGGACCGTCCCGTCGATTCGGCAGTCTCTTGGATTCTCTAGTGAACATACCGTACATCGTACCTAGCGCCGCTCTCGGATTCAGCCTATTCTTGTTCTGGAAACCACTAGTCGACTCCGGCACTCTGCCAATCCTGGCCGTCATAGTTCTTGCTCATGTGGGGTTCACGATCCCGTTTGTCGTAAGGAACGCTGTCGGAGCTTTGGAGGAGATGGACCCAGGACTTGACGACACGAGTCGGACGCTTGGGGCGAGGCCTTTGCAAGCGTTCAGGCGAATAACATTCCCAGTTGTCAAACCTGCGATACTTGCGGGATCGATCATGGCGTTCACACGCAGCGTGGGAGAGACCGGAGCTACCCTCGCCGTGTCTCCACAAGCAATCACCGCGCCGGTCTATATCGTCAACCTGCTAAACACTAAGACAGGCAACTTCTATCTGGCCGGCTTGTCAGTTGCAATTCTGACGATAGTATCAGCGGCAGCGATGATGAGCATGAGATACCTAACCAGGAGGGCTCGTTAGAGCCATTGGTCTCTCTTAGAGTGGAGGGCCTCCGGAAATCCTTCCCCGGTGTAGTTGCACTAGACGGGATAGACCTTAACGTGAGGGAAGGAGAGTACGTCGTTATCCTGGGACCAACTGGTGCCGGGAAGACCACCCTTCTGAAAACCATAGCCGGCCTGGCGCGGCAAGACTCCGGTCACATCTACTTCGACCAGCAACGAGTTGACACCCTAATGCCATTCCAAAGAAGTGTTGCGTATCTTCCCCAGAACTACTCACTCTTTGCTCACTTGACAGTCTGGGACAACGTAGCCTTCGGACCCACCGTCCAAGACTGGAGTCCGAGGCGAAGAGACCAGATAGTTCGAGAGATGCTGAACCTCGTCCATCTCTCTGACCGACGGAACTCCTACCCAAGAGAACTCAGCGGAGGAATGCAACAACGCGTCGCGCTCGCACGCGCATTGGCGACACAGGCTCGCATCCTTCTTCTTGACGAACCCCTTAGGGCACTCGACGCGAGGCTGCGGCTGGAACTCAGGCAGGAACTTAGGACCTTAGCGAAGTACCTTGGCATAACGACACTACATGTGACCCATGACCAAGAGGAGGCCATCAGTGTTGCAGATCGAATCGTAATAATTCGCAAGGGAAAGGTCGTCCAGGCAGGCTCGCCAAAGGAAGTATACGAGGACCCTTCAACGCCCTTTGTCTCCAACTTCATCGGAGAGGCCAACTTTCTTCAGGGTCTACTGAGCAGAGTAGAGGACGGCTTCAGCGTAATTATGCTCTCTGACGGCCGCCATGTAATGGGAAGGCCGACCAATGTTCCTGTCAACTCACAAGTTGTTCTAGGAGTCAAGACCGATTTCTGCAATGTCTACCATGGCAAGGTCGAGGGCCAGAACAGTTTCACAGGAACTGTCGTCCGATCTCTATTCACAGGCAAGAGAACAACCCTTGAAATCCAAACAGGTCAAGGTCTTCTCAAGGCCAAGGTCCCTTCGGATCAATCCCTGTCCGAAGGAAGCGAAGCGACCCTAAGATTCCAGCCAGAGAATGGAATAGTCTACCCAATCCCAAATGAAGGCTTGCAAGTAGCCTTGGAGGTGGAGTGAGTACACATGCCAAGGATCAAGCTAGAGGGAGTCTCGAAGAGTTTCGGCAAGATAACCGCCCTTGAACAGGTGAATTTCGAAATGCAGGACGGCGAGTACATCACCATTCTCGGACCCTCAGGGTGCGGAAAAACTACGTTGATCAAGATAGTCGCGGGAATATGGACGCCAACGGAGGGACGGGTATTGGTTGATAACAAGGATATTACCAACACACCGATGGAAGAAAGGGATCTTGGCTACGTGTTCCAAAACATCATCCTGTTCCCTCACATGAATGTGAAGGACAACACCGGTTACAGTCCTAGAGTTAAGGGACTCTCGGAGAAACAGATCGAGGAGAGGTCCAGCAGCGCAATGGAACTGGTCGGTGTGCTCGAACAGCAAGGCTATCTTCCCAATGAACTCAGTGGCGGTGCGCAGCAAAAAGCGTCCCTCGCACGTGCAATCGCGAGCAAAGCAAGGCTACTTCTCTTGGACGAGCCATTGAGTGCTCTGGATGCGAGGGTAAGAGTCGAACTGAGATATGCTCTCAGACGGTTGGTAAAAGACCTCAACCTAACCGCAATACATGTGACACATGATCAGGACGAAGCAATGTCAGTTGCAGATAGAGTCGTCATCATGCGTAAGGGGAAGATCGTGGAGATTGGCGAGCCCACCCAACTCTACAATCAGCCGAGAACACTTTTCACTGCAAATTTCGTCGGGCAAAGCAACTTCTTGGAGGGAACTGTGCAATTGGTCGAGAACGGTAATGCTGCAGTCGAACTCAGAGGCGAACGGTTCCTGAAAGTGGCTAACACTGGCTTCAGTATAGGGGATCCAGTGGTGTTGGCGATACGGCCAGAGCATCTCACGCTAAGTCCAGAGGAAAGACCGAACACGCTCAGAAGTAAGATCGAGGAGAGTCGCTTCATGGGCCCCTACACTAGATACAGGCTCCGGGCCGAGACAGGAGACGAGTTACTGGTCGACCTTCCCACTACGGAAGCAAAAGTTGCGGATGGTAGCAGCGCGTCGGTCCACTTCAACCCAGACTTTATCCTATCATATACCAGACCCTCGCAGGGTTTGACGGAGGCGTTGAGGCTTGAGTGAAACCGGATTCTCCACATGGTTCGTGAAGAGAAGAGGGTCGATGACTGCCAAACACATTCTCGATCATGCGACCAAGGTCCTCGATACTTCGATCGATCTCGACAAGGCAATTTCTTGGCTACAAGAAAGCAGGAACGAGAATGCTCTGGCCGCGATCAAGGCCCTCTATCTTGACGAAAAAGCTGCAAGCAGCATAGAAGTAATATTATTCGAGGACCTCTCAAAGGGAGAGCTTGAGCCAAAGCAACGCGAGGCACTGATGAGGCTCGTTCTTCGAATAGACGATATCTCACAGAACACGAAACAGGCCGGGCTTAATCTTGAATTAATAGCACAGTCAAAGAAACGAGTCCCGAAAGAATTTTGGAGCATGTACAAAGACCTCTCCAAGCGATTTGTCGCTCAGACGGGAGCGCTTAGGTCTGCCATC
>VBBH01000336.1 GCA_005888695.1 Candidatus Bathyarchaeota archaeon | reverse complement strand
ACCCATACTTACCAAGAAGTCGTACGTACAATGCACGAGCTTGCACACGAACTCTGCCACGGCCGACTCCTTCTATTAGGAGGCGGAGGATACACCCTCGCCAATGTGCCACGCGTCTGGACACTCGCCTTCGCCTCCCTAGCGGGAAAAGTTCCTGATGATAGTATCCCGAAAGAGTGGGCCACTATATTTGAAAAATCGACAGGCGAGGCCGCTCCGAAGAAGCTCTTTGACATCCCAACAGAAGAGGAATCGGACAAATC
>VBBH01000335.1 GCA_005888695.1 Candidatus Bathyarchaeota archaeon | reverse complement strand
GCGGCTTCGGAGCCCAGACAACGATGCGACGTTATTCTTGGCAGAACAAGAAAGTCAACCGAGTCCGAATAGTGTAGCCTACTAGGCAGAAATCTATCCTCAACTTTCCGACTGAGTTTTTGATTCGTTATGGCAGAAATCAAGTGTCCCAGATGTGCCCGTCCAATGAGACACATCAGAAGAATGAAGGGCGTCTACTTCTGCGACACCGACGGATCGATAATACGAGACACAGATCCGTACGTTACATCCGGAGATATGGTCGCGCCTTACAATGCCGGCGGCGGCTACAACTACTGATATCGAATCGACCTTAGAGTCGGCTCATAGACTGGATAGTATAGTTGGACTGGGCCGGGCAGGATTCGAACCTGCGACCTTCGCCGTGTCAGGGCGACGTCCTAACCAGGCTTCGCCGAACTCTGTCCAGATCAACTTGATTGGACACGGGCTCTTAGACGACCGGCCCACGTAGTCGGAAGGGAGGAGAGAACACAAGCTATCAATCTTTCCAGCGGGCAGTCTGCCTTGCAAAATCTCCTCGTAGCACTCAGACAATGTCCCCAATTGTTCAGGAATCGAGAGTGAATTTGAAGGCGGATGACTGACAACCCTACTATGGCATGTATCGGAGTACGACTGGTCAGGATGAAGTGATCCGAACTAGTTGCATTTTCGATATCACTGGAGAGTCTCCACCTGATTCCTTATGCTTTGAAAATCGGGTAACATGAGACCTATACTACCGGGTCCGCGACATGCGATGCTATGAATCTGAAGAATAAGCTAGCAGTCACTGCGACGATATTGGCAGTCATGGCAGTAGTCATCGCTCAGCCAGCGCACGCACAAGCCATAACCACCCGCACTGATCAAGCATCTTACACACCAGGCGGTGCAGGCACATTCTACATTACCGTTGTCAACCAAAGCCCAACCCAGACACTGGAGATTCGGACGTTCAGTTCACTATTCCATCGTGGTACGGCTCATTCATTGGCGGCAGCAGCTGTCCAGGAGGCAACACAAGCACGAGATACGGCATCTACGCTGGATGCGTATTACTAGGAACGAATACTAACGGTCTGCGATACGAGACCACAAGCTTCAGCATCTCAATGGCCATTCCAACATACGAAGCACCCAGCTTCATGACACAGATAATCCCAACAGCAACGTTCGCAGTCCTAGTGGTTTCAACCGGTATACTGTTCATGGCCTGGACTAGCCTCAAACGGTTAGAGTCGAAGAAGTAGACTAGCCAACAACGCCGAGAAACCCGCAAACTCCCAAACTCCCGTTTTTTCTTCTCTTCTCACAGTTCCAACTAACTTCTCCGTCAACAAGGCATTTTACCAACTCAGTCCCGTCCCCTCAAGAGCATATTGGGTCCGTAGCTCAGCCTGGATAGAGCGCTGGCCCTCTAACAGGATAGAGGGGACAGCCAGAAGTCGTGGGTTCGAATCCCACCGGGCCCGCTCAAACGGAAAATCCATCCTTTATCTGCACACTCTCCACAGACAAAATCCGACAATAATTGCGGCTTGGAGTAATATCTAGGAAGGCGACCTACTGGGGAACGAAACGGATCATACGGGCTGCACGAAATCGTGGTATCGACGCTCAACATCTGAAGACAGATGAGATTCAACTAATGGTTGACGAAACCAGAGCGGCAGCCGCCTATCATGACGTCCAATTGTCCGAGTTCGACATTTTCATCCCAAGGATCGGTCGAAGCCTAACAGAGTTCGGAGTCCTCTTGCTCAATCACCTCGACATCATTAACATACCCACCACGCTCTCTAGGAGAGGACTATTCCTTGCTAGGAACAAGTTCTTGGCCCTTCAAGAACTCAAAAGGGCCAAAGTGAAGATACCTTCGTCAATTCTGCTTGGATCGAGATTTGAAATGAGCGACCTCATAGGACAAATGCCGACCCCATTCATTATGAAACTCCTCTCTGGAACTCAAGGAGTTGGAGTCATGAGAGTTGACGATCCAAAGGATGCGGGTCCGATAGTTGATACTCTTGTGGAGTTGAAACAGTTGATCTGCGTCCAAAAATATGTTCCCAACCCGGGCGAAGACATCCGTGCATTTGTCGTTGGGGAGAACGTCGTCGCAGCTATGCGCCGATTGGCACCTCCGAACGAGTGGAGGAGCAATATCCACCTCGGAGGAAAGGGAGTTGGATACAAACTGACAAAGGAACAAGAGGATACGGCACTCCAAGCGTCCAAAGCATTAGACGTGGAGATAGCTGGTGTCGATATGATCCAGTCGACCGATGGAACTTATGTGATAGAAGTGAACGTCTCACCAGGCTTCAGAGGCCTGTACGAAGCAACAGGGATCGATGCTTCCGAAGCGATCGCGGAACATGTCATACAGAGAATGAAGGGATAGCCGCAGGAATGAGAAGGAAGAAAGTCGGACTCGTAGAGAGAGTGCGCGTCTCCGGACCGAAAGGAGCGTTCTGGATCAATGCTAAGGTAGACACGGGGTCTGAAAGGACTAGTCTAGATTCGAGACTAACCCGGAAAATCGGGCTCGGTCCAGTACTCGGATACGTAAAGATCCGAAGCTCTCACAGGGACACGTCCATGAAGAGGCCCGTGATGAGGATCAAATTGGATATTGCCGGCGAAAAATTCACACTGAACGCCGGAATTAATGACAGATCAAGATTGAGATACCGTGCAATCATAGGAAAAGATGTTCTCACAGCCGGACACTTTCTGATTGATCCCGCCAAACCCAAACCCAAGCCCATTCACAAGAAGCCCAAACCCTGAACAACAACAACGTTTGACTAAATTCCCCGTGAGGATTAGCAAAACTCCTCCAAGAAGAAAGCTAACCCTGGAACAATTATGCCCGAGCTCTTTCTCCGAAATGCTCGTACCCACGCGGCTTGACGCGAATCCTCCGACCCTCGATCCTCGCAAATACTCCACTTCCTTTGGTAACTTTGCCAACTGGGATGAGGGATGGTACAGCTCTCAATGCCGATGGCCATCCTGCCTTTCTCACCGTCACCACCAACTCGTATTCTTCGCCCCCATATAGCGCTAGATCATAAGGTGAGAGTTTATGCTTTCGAGCATAGTCAACAGTCTCCAATGAAACAGGAACATTGTACAGCTC
>VBBH01000334.1 GCA_005888695.1 Candidatus Bathyarchaeota archaeon | reverse complement strand
CGCATTGGACGCAACGACGATTTGTGCCCCCTCGCCTCGTGCCACGGGCCTCTCGCCTGCGCTGAGCGCCGCCATAGGGCTCGGCAGCCAGCCGCCCGGCTCCAGTGGTAGGCTGTCCCGGCCAGCCAGTACAAAGCTGCTGTATGTGCCGCCCACCTGCGCCGAGCAGCGGGCGCGCAGCAAGCCCGCTACCTCCGCATAGTTTTGCTGGAGGCGCGCCCAGACGCTGCTCAGATTGGAGGTCGGCGACTGGATCGTGACCGTTCCGTTGAGGCCGAGTTGCGACGAGGCATCCACGAGGCTGTTCGCATCCGGCAGAAATGTTCCTGTCGTGATGGTGATGTTCCCCCCTTGTCCGGCGAACGCCTGAGCCAAGATTTGGCTGTTCTGGAGAATGACAAAATTCGGATCAATGGTGATGTTGCCCCCGCCGCCCGGGCCGCCGGCGACCGAGGTATTGATTTGACTGTTGGTCAACCGGACCATGTCCCCGGCATTAACCGTAATGTTGCCCCCGCCAGCTTGGGTTGCCTGTGTGGTGACCGAGCTGTTCTGCATGAGGAATGAGTTCCCTGCATTAATGGTAATATTCCCCGCATTGGCCGGGCCCGAACTGCTGGCTGAAATGGCAGCGCCGTTGCTGAGCGTTACTCCTTGACCGGCTGTGGACGTGATGTCTCCGCCGGCTCCTGATCCTGGTGCCGTTCCAATCGTGCGACTGAAGACACCAGCAGGGGTGCCATCACTCAGGGTCCCAGACAATGAGACGTTGTCTGTTGCATGGATCGAGGTGTCGCCTCCACGCCCAGTGCTGCTCGTGCCGCTGTTAATCCGCCCACCGCTACCCAGGTTCAGCGACCCTGTGGTGATGGAAATTCGCCCTGCATCACCACATGATCCTGAGCACTTCCCGCCGACCGTTGAGGTAAAGATGCCGCTGGGATGAATGGTTCCCAGGTTGAAAAGTGGTTCCAAAATTTTTGTGGGGAACTCGCCGGAAATAGTGATCGAATCAGTTGCCTGTATCGTCACGTTCCCCCCGCGTCCACTGCTTTGAGTGGCCGTATTGATCCGTGCACCACTGCTCATCTCCAATCGCGGGGTCGTGATGAAGACGTCTCCCGCATGTCCAAGACCGCTGCCGAACGCTCCAAACGAATTGGTGAAGATGCCGCTCGGCCGGAAGAAGTTCACCCCTTCCAAGAGCGAAAGATGATCGTTGACCGTCACGTGAATGGGACCTGCATCTCCGTTCCCGCCCGTACTGCTGACCAGTTGGCTCGCCTGCCTTAGCTCGACAACGTTGGCTGAGACGGTCACTCCGCCACCGGCCAATAGATTCGTCTGGCTGGTAATAACGGAATCAAGCATCACAAGGTGGTCCGCATTGACGGTAATGGTACCGCCTCGCTCGAATCCTTGAGAACTAAGAGAACTATCTTCCAATTGAATATCACGCGCCGTGACGGTGATATCGCCTGCGCGTCCGATGCTTCCGGTGCGGTCTCGTAGCGAAGCGCCACTGGCATCAATACTGGAGAAGTTCAGATGGAGGCTGTCGGTCGTCACTCTGACATTGCCGGCAGCCCCGGTGGCGTCTTCGCCAAAGAGCTGCGCCACGGCATATCCGGAAGTGATGTTGGCATCCTGCATTTCGATACTATGCGCTGTGATCGTCACGTTCCCACCATGTCCTCCATCTGATCCGATGAAGCCGCTGTCGATCATGAAAGTGATGCCAAATGGATCCCCCGTCATCTGAAGATCGCCCGTGGTAATTGTGACATTGCCACCCCTTCCACTTCCTGATGTGTGGGAATCGATCACGGTGAAAACATCCTCAATGCTCGTGAAGACTTCCATGTTCTTGGAGGCGATACGAATCTCACCGGCATCGCCGGAGCCGGTGGTTCTGGCAGTGATGGCGGGGTTAACATCGGCCGTTATCGACAGGTCTCCGGTGAGCTGGATGTCAACGGCAATGGGGGCTCCGTTCGCATCGATCGTATCGGCCGAGATTGTCCCGTTTTGCATCACAAACTCCGCTGACGAGATTAATCTGACCGCCCGGCGCGGAAAGTAACGCAGGCTGGACGGTCTTCGGAGCAAGGGTAGCACCCCCGATTGTGATATCCCCTCCAACGAGAGAGATGCCTTGTCCGTAGGCTACGGTGAGCTGACTGCCCTGGATGCTAATGGCTCCTGGGTTGGAACCGAGGAAGCCGAAGGCCGCGACGGGGGCTGCGGTCAGCAGAGCATCCGCTACTGCATTAGGGATTGCATTGAACCGCACGCCATCGGTCAACTTTAGATAGTCAGCGCTGGTGAAGGTCACCATGCCACCAGCATTTAGCGTGGCCGTTGGTCCGAAGAGAAACCCGGCTGGATTCATCAGAAACAGGTTCGAACTCCCAAAGCCAGTGGTTTGAATGGTGCCGAACATGTTCGAAGGATTTCCACCCGTGACTCGACCAAGAATATTCGAGGTCGCAAGACCCGAGTTGTTGAGAAAGTTAGCAATGTTGTTAGTGGGGACACCAAATTCACCAAAGCTGTGAAAAAGGTTGAGGCCATTGCCTGGTCTCGTCCCACCGGTGATGTCGTACTGAACCTTGCCACCGGGAATGTTGATTGGAGCGCTGATCTGAGTGTTTAGCCCAGAAGATGTAATAGGACCTGGAGCCACTTGGGCATAGGCTGCAACTGTCACCATCAGAAAACAAGTCCCAAGCAAGAAACAGTTTGTGAGAGTCGACACGGGCATGAAGCCATGTGCGGTGCGAGGTGTCTGCAACTGATATTGGTCCATGGCTCATAACCTCCGTGCTCGCACCTCGTGTTATCTTAAATGATGAATATCACCTCCACATGACGGGATGAAATTGCTATTGCATTGGGAGGAACCAAACTCTCCGCCATATACTCAAAAGAACTAGGCTTCCCACCCGCTATTTGATCATCATCGGCTATATCAAAAGTTAAGGCATCGGCACGGTCTCCCCTCAAGGATTAAGGATTGGTGCATCCGCACGAGCACGCGCCAGCATTATTCGTAATCACACAAATGTGGTTAGGATCATTATCGCAATTTGCCTGCCCGGGAAATCTGCAGACTAACCCGCTTTGGCACACACTCCCGTCCGATGCAAGGTCAACCCCGGGCTTCGCAGGTCGCCTATAGCAGTCGACAGGTGGCCGCAACCCTTGAGCTGTGGGACCTTGAGCTGTGGGACATTTGATCTCCACTTCATATTTTATGGGGCTGCAAGCCGCAATTTGGATTCCCATGAGCAAGTAGAACAGGAGTATTGATCCACTTTGTATTTTGAATTGATGAATGCCTTGCATCTACTCCTCCTCTGTTTTAGGTTGAACTCGTCCATCGCGCGATGTGCAAGCGCCTCATTTAGGCTCCTTCTCATCTCGCTCACCTCGACGAATCACGCGGAGAACAGTAGTGAGTGGCACGTAGCTAGGCTTATTTTCAATTTTTTGCAACCCCCTCGTTCGAGGGGGGTAGGTAAGGGATAGTTGCATCACTTTGATTTCATAAGCAAGAGCCTCAGTCGTCCTCAGGCCGGCGCAGTCCCTTCGACCAGCCCCGCCTTCCTCTGCACCCGGCTGAGATACCACACGGACCTTGCTTGTTACTATGGCGCAAGTCACACTCCGCGCACTCACCGAATTAGGCCCACCCGTCCGCTCAGCTTACCGGTGGGAACGTTTCTCCACCCTGTTAAGTTATTGAAGATGTATCACTTGCTCAGGCTGCCTGTCGTCGACAGGAAGAATCGACGAACCCCATGATACCGGACGGAGGATCATGAAAGACGGAGGATCACGAAAAGAGAGGCGAGAGTAGAACTTTCTATCTGTAGGCATCTCGTCTGTGTTTCATCACTCGGTACCCGACCACGTTTTCCCCGCATCCTCTATAGGGTACAAAATCCTCATGTCTCGAACGCATAGTCGAGATCCATTTTCTAGCCAATTGACAAGGCATTCGTTTGCGATTAGATTGCCCGACTATCGCAGACAGAAAAATGGTTCGCATTAGCAAAAAACGCCATCCGCCTGTGATGCTCACGCTCTTCGCAGCGCTGACCAT
>VBBH01000183.1 GCA_005888695.1 Candidatus Bathyarchaeota archaeon | reverse complement strand
CATTCAAACTCAGAGAGACCATACTCATGTACGAGTCTCTAAGATCAGCCAGAAACTCCCTATACGTCTCAAACGTCTCTAGCAGATGAGACAATTGGAAGTGGGCGTCTCGATAATATCTCTCATCCTGATCGTCAAGATCGTAAAAGTCCTCTCTCAGCATCGTCGCAACTAATTCCCGCGTATAGGATATTACACGTCTCGCTCCCACCACGTTCCGGCGCAGCATAAGCATCTGGCTCAGAATAGTCGTCGGACCCGGCTTGAAGATCGACTCCTCAAGACCATCAATTCTGACCTGGTAGGAGTCGGTGAGAGTGAAGTAGGAGTCGATAATGTGGCTGAGGATATTGTAGAAGAGAAAGTCTGGTCCCTGAGCCGCTGCACGTGATCCGGACTCGAGCGCCTTCCTAACCTCACCAATCTCCTTACAAGCCTCCTTGTGAAAAGTCAGGATCCATTCTTTCGAAAGAACAACCTGCAGCTCGCCAAACTCTAGATCTCCATCCATATGCTTCAACGGCTGGAGAACAATGAATGTATGACTCTCAAAATCCTGGATTCTCGGTCTTTCTTCCCCCTCGAGTATTGCCTGTACCGCCAGTGGATGGATCTTGAACTTGGCCGCCGTCTCAGTTATCTCGTCAACCGTAGATCTTTCTAGATCCACCCATTGATACTCGCCTCCCGTCCGGGACGGAAAGGTTCGACTGACGATCAATTCCCAGTTAGACTCCCCTTCAGAGACCAATCAAGAGTTAAGCAATATTGTAACGTCAAATGACTATCCGACAAGGGACCAATCAAGGAATCCAGATTCGCGCAGTGAGAATAGAAGCTGCAACCGCCAGTAGGCCTGCGGCTGGAAGAGTCACGAGCCAGGCTAAAGCCATTCCGTGCAAGGACGATCGGAGCATGTGCCGTTTCTTCTTCCCTGCACCTGCGTTAGCGCCGGCTGCAACTTGGGTCGTCGAGAAAGGATCGCCGAAGTACGCACCAGCGGAAACTAGCGCAGCAGTTGCCATGTGAGCCTTGATCCTCTGCCCCGGATGAAGATGCCGAGTATGTCCTATCAGGCCTCTAGCAACCCGATCCCCCCACACCAAAGACCCAGCCACGAAGGCAAGGCTCACTATCAAATATGGTAAGAGGGATGAACCCATGGCTGATCCAAGGAGGAAGAAAGCACCCAATGCTGCCATTTTGGGAGCATCGTTTATTCCTCTACCGAAGCTGACGGCTGCTGCGGATCCCCATTCCGCAGCACTAGCTCGCAACTTCGAATGATCAATCTCCGGCCCCTGGGCCTGTTCTGGTCCTCTGCGAGAGAGCCTAGAAAGAAGGTATGCGCCAAAGACCGCAGCTAATGGCCCGGCTGCTAATGGTAAAAGTATCCTCCAAATCAGAAAATTCCATTCTAGACTGGCGGCTCCGAACAAGTAGGCCGCTTGGATTATGATCGATCCAATTATCGCATGGGTTGTCGAGACTGGAACCCGGAGTAGCGTCCCGATCAGGACCCAGGCCGCTGCGCCGATAAGCACGTTCAAGACAAAGAGCGACCCGGGCACCGTCAGGAGGAGGCTTTGTGGAGTGAAGATAGAGAACAACCTGCCAGCAATTAGTATGGCGGCTATGCTGCCTATACCGCTAAAGATGCCGCCCCACATTAGAGCCTTGTAGCTCTGACGAAACTCTGCAGTCTCAGGATCGATCATTAACGAGACCACGCTCTTACCCACATCATTAGCTCCATTGCCGAATGCTAGGAAAAACAGCACTCCTAGACCGACAAGGACTACTTCGTAGGCCAAAAGACTCCAGAGAACAACGGCTCAGAATCCAGCAATTATCCGTTATAGGACTAAACACGTACGAGACTGGTTAGAGCCTGGGCACGTGCTGTCGTCCAAGCGTTCGACACAGTGGGACGAGTCGAAAGACAGCCTAAGCACGAAACCTCATTAAAGCACGAGCTTTCGCTCTCGCCGCCTCTTCTTCACGATTTTTCGGCGGTGCGTCCGTTTCCAGCGAACGAAGAAGACGAGATGATATCTGGGTTATCTCATCGACCGCGATCTGGAACGAATGCTCGTTGGCCTTCGATGGTTTGTTGAAACCGCTGATCTTTCTCACGAACTGTAACGAAGCATCCCGGATCTGTTCCTGATTCGCCGGTGGGTCGAAGTTGAAGAGGGTCTTAATGTTTCTACACATTCCCCGAAGGCCTCAAACGTTCTAGTATCCAAGCAGGTCGTCTTTGAATGATTCGTCGAACCGATCGAAAGAACTAGGGAAAAAGGGAGATAGTTTGAAACCTCTCTTGACGAAGAAGCCTCAATCAAGTGCTTCGGCTAGCAACTCAGGTTTAGCTTCGTCCAAAGGTATCTTCTCAACCTTCTCTATCATCTTGTGCAACTCCAGGAGCAATTCCTTCTTCGCCTTCGCGGGCAGATGATGGGCAACATCAATTGCGAAAAGTGCTAAGAGATTTGAAGCATCGTACTCGTTAGGCATCCCGCCGTCGATCGTTATCTTGCCTGAAACGTGATAGTCTTCATGATCCGCTGACTTGTCGACCGATGTCTTTCCATCATGCCTGAGACTCTCAATGTCGAGGCTGAAGTGGTGGAGCCTGTCCGGTCCGAATTCATGCGTCCCCATTGTCTTCTTTAACATTGAACTCTCGAACATTGTACTATCTATCATCTTCGGAACGGGGGGCTGCGGTGGACTTCGTTCGGCCGTAATCACTAATATCCATGGTTGATGTGGCAATTCTTTTTCTCACCTCCTCTATACTTTTCGGTCCCAGAATGAAAAAGGGCTGGGCAGTGTCGGACGTTTGCATTATTACCGCTTGCGGTTGACCTCCTTCCTTATCGCCTCCTGAGGTGGGTATGGCTCGCTTCTACCGGAGCGAATTCCGCAGCATGCTCGTTGTCAACGCGCCCTTCCATGACTCCGCCCGCAACTTTGCATCGCGTTCGGCCTTTCGAACGTCCCGGACATTCGCGCTTACACTGTGACCTACGATTCCTGACGTTCCGATTGTGCCGACAGGGTACGTCTTGAACATGCCTTGTATCGCATCCTGGATCTTCCTCAGGAGAAGGGTAACGTCCAGTACCAGCGGCTTCCCCACTAGCTTGGGTCTATACACACATATCACCTCAGGAAGGAATAGACTAGTGAAAACTAGCTCCGTCTTTTTCACGGTGTAATTAATCGCGTTTTGAGGCGCTTTCGACGAATAAGCCCTTATTCGGGGTTGAAAGTGCTCTTGCAAGCCATTTCAAGGCTAGAAGTATCCTATTGCCGCATATTATTACTGGAACGGGATTTAGCGCTCATAATGTGCGACTTTGTGTCACGCCAGTTTTCATAGCAAGCCTGTCGATGAAGATTCGCACAGGATTCTTATCATAAGAGACCCTTGCCCTCTGGACCCGGCCACCCCGACCCGGTTGAGAGACGAAGATCCTGACTTCTACTAGACCCCTCCTAACCAGCTCAGCCAAAGGCGTTCCTAGTCCCCGAGGACTGTAGACTGTGGATCGTGGGAGTTTCGTCTTTCGTACGATCATAGGGAACGACCTCCAGCCTGAGTCCCCCGAGGCCAAATGTCCCACCATGTAGTCGCGGACGAACTCGGACGCAAGGAAGTGGAACACTGCTCCGGAGTTGGGCGTCTCGAATTCGAAGGTGGCATGGCTCAGTGAATATCTCGCCAGCGCGGCCAATTGGTGGGTCTCGGGTTTGCCCTGGCCGTCAAGATAGACGATTCTTGGCTTGAACTCCAGCAGGCCCGGAGTGGAGAGACAGCTGACTGATATAGACTCAATGGCCTTGGGCTGTAGCCTCTTACCTGCAAAGTCGACAATGCTATCACGAACAAGATGTCCCGAGTTTACCTTCACCACCTTGACCTGTATAGGCAGTAGATCCGCTAACTGCAACAGCGAGACCGGCGCATTTCCTACGTTTACAAGAGCCAAATTGACGGTGAAGGGTTCGTCGTCAGACACATCATCTGGAAGATCCAGCTGGGCCTGGACGATTCTCTGCTCAACCTGGGTGATCCCGATCGCAGATTCGGGGCCGTATGCTGGGCCAGAAATCAGTGAAGCGTGCGACGCTACGACAGGACGTTCGAGCGTCTCTCTCAATAGTCTTCCCAGACGCTTTCTCTCTGAGACTTTCCCCAGAATCTTTTCCACTTCCTGCTGGTTCCAGCGGTCCCCAGCCCTCTTGTATAATTGGAGAGAATGTCGAAGACATCTTTCGGCCAAAGACAGATTCCGCATTCTCCTCCTCGGGTCCGGTGACGCCTCGGCTCTCGTCGAGTACAGGCTAGCATCCAGGAGGCTTAGCCTAGCATCCACGATTAGAGAGGAGCGGTCCATGTTCGCGCGGCTGTAACACGTCGAAGCATTCTTGAGGCAACGTTTTGCCGTTCTGTACAGCTTGGGGTCTGCCGATACTGCGAACCTCGTCTCCGAAGCGAGCGCCTCAGAAAGGAACCGGTTGCCCATCGCGTACTGTCCAGACCGGACGTTCGGACTCTTGCCGGCCGCCGCCTTGAAGAGTTTGGCGGCTCTGAGATACTCTCTCGGGTCTGAATCAGCTCGAGCCGCGCAAAGGACGCTCCATCCCTTCGAAAGGTCCAGTGCGAAAAGCACATCGGCACGCTCGTCAATCGGGTCCCTGCTCAGAGTGCTCTGAAAAAGGTCGCTTGCACGCTCGTGCAATCGTGATGCCGAGACATAGTCACCCTTAGCCTCTTCGAGCAACCCATGGTCTAACATGGCTCGTGCGCGACAATAGGAAACGTGAGACTCGCTGAACGTAGCGATCCTTTTGGCCATTAATCTTTCCTCGGTGTCCTCAAGACCGGCCAACCTTCCTGAGGCCTCGCTCTCACATTTCTCAAAGAGGCTCGCTGCTTCTTGGAAGGCCTCGAACGATTCTGCGATATTCTCTTTACGGCTCAGCTCCTCCGCATGTTCTATAGACGCCCAGGCGAGGAAGCTTGCCGATAGATAGTCTCTATGCGAATTTTGAAGTAGAATTGAGGCTTTCCGATAACGCTCGGACGCCGCGGCGTATTCGCCTTTGAGATGGGCTTCGTGAGCGCCTTCGACCTCTGACCAGGCGCGCATGTATGATGCAAGGACATGGAAGTGCTGGGACAAATGAGGTATCTCTTTCTCCAGCATTGAGTAATATTCCGCGCTGCGTCCGAACTCTCTACTGGAATCTTCATGCATCCCTAGAAGATGGTATATGTTTCCCGCGCGCCAGAGTGTGGACGCCGCGTGGCTAAGCAGACGTCTTCCGCTGTATATTTGCGCGGCCTTTCTGTAGGCAACCAGCGCGCCGTCAAGGAAGATCTGTTTTCCAGTCTCAGAGTTGAATTGTTCGAGAAGACTAGCATGAGTTTCCCAATATCGAGCCAGGTGTGCCCCATACTTTTCTCGCTCCTCTGATCCTTCTGTTGTTGCCGAGCAAGATTCCACGCACATACTGGACGCTTTCAATGCGCGAGAGAGTAGCCTTTCTCTAGGCCTTCTATTTTCGAACACGGCCAGTTCGGACAATAGAGTAGCTAGATAATGTAGTTGAACGCCGTGGCCCCATTTGTCTGATGGAAGCGCCAATCGCTGATTGTTGATAGCTAGCTTCCGAAGCGCCAGCGCCTCGGCAAGTATTGCGCGCCTTCGACTCTTGTCGGATTCTTCGACACAGGAGGCCTCTACGGATCTGCTCAGACTATGGAACGAGTTGCTAATGTCTAGAAGGCACCCGGAAGCCTTTGCGGATTCGAGAGCGAGCCTAGCGCCTTTGACAGCTTTCTCACGGAGTTCCTGTCGTTTCGTTCTCTCCGCCGCCTGAAGCGCGAGAAGATAGTAGGAGCCGGAGACGGGACCAGCTTGGGTCGAAGCAATGGCATGGTGAAACCGAATTATCGAACCGTTCCTCACCGCCTCATCGCCGAAAAGAAAACAGTCCTCTGCAAGTCTCTCTGCGTGTCCAGGTTCCTCCGCCTCTGACAGTTTCCATTCCATGCTGTAGGAGAGAAGACTCGAGGACCAAGCAATCAGGTAGCGATCGCCAAATTTTCGTCCAACCTCCAACGCACCGCGCCAGAGACTATCTTCTATGTCAGGATTTGATTCGAAATCGACGAGGACGAGTCCTAGGAGAAGGTCGATAGCCGCAGTCAGAAACGGGTCAGTCCCGTCGTTCATCTGCTTGGACAATCGCGCGAGTCGCACTGCTTTACCAGTCAGTTCTGTCTGAACCTGGTCATCAAGCGTCCAGAAGGAAATTTGGCGTGCAAGTTGCGCAGCTAGGCAGAGTACTCGCGACTTTTCCCTCGCAGATCCGTTTGGACTAGAGACTACATTCTTGTCTACAATACTCAGGAGGTTAACGAGACTCGTGGTAGAGCTGCCAGAGCAAGGTACTGTACTCGACCACTCGAGCGCATAGAGAATGAGATCGCCGAGAATCGAGTATTGTAGCTCAACATTGTCTAGGTGAATGATCCCTGCACTTATTGCTTCTAGAGAAGTATAGGCTTGAGCGAGTAGCCTGACCCGGGATGACGGTGTGGCCGACGTCCATCCGAGTAGAAATTCAGCTCGGGCCTTGCAGGCTGTTGCCGAAATTCTAGAGTCGGCTTGTCTCGACTTTGAATAGTGCTCGGCGGCGCTCTTGAGCAAAACAACCGCTTGTGAGACCTTCTTGTCAAAATCTGGTTGATTCTCCGCTTGGAGCCCTGACCTCAATAGGAAATAGGCGATTGTTCCCTCAATACTTGCAATGCTAGCAGAATCCTCTCGGCTAGCCTCATCTCTGACCAACTGGAGCCGGTCGGCAGCCGCTCCCCACTCTCCTCGCTCTTCAAGGCTCTGAAGTTCATCGATCCTCAGGGGAATTATCGGCCTACAAAACAGCAAGTCGAGGCGGACTCGCGATTCTTATTGAAAGAAAATAAGTCTATCTGGCCAAAATTAATTGTAAGATATCCAACTAAAGGAAAGCTTGAAGCCCATGACCAAATCCCGGCAAGACAGTGTAATTTTGGTCGCCTGGTACGAACTATTACTCTTGGCAGTCACGAGTTTTCGGCGCTGCATTGGCTCTAGCGATCTCAGAAGACGAGTCGATATCTCAGTTATTTCACCCGCCGCAACAAGGAACTGTTGCTCGTTAATTTTCGACGATTTACTAAAGCTGATCTTTCTTACAAACTGTAGAGAGCATCCCGGACATCTTCGTGAGTGACGGGCGGATCAAGCTTGAACAATGTCTTAATGTTTCTACACATTTACTTTGGCCTCGAAGGCCTAGCGTGTCCAAGCGGATAGTTTTGAATGATTCTTCAGCGACGAGAGTAGGTCAACATTCTGGACAAATCTATTATCCCATTCATAAACCACGACAACGTAGCACAAGAAATGACAGCTTCTCCATCAGCCTCCAAGCCCAAATCAAAGAAAATCCTTCCATTGGCAATCATAGCAGTGATCATTATCGCGATACTCCTTGTACCCGTAGCACTCGCAGGAGGCTTCACAGTACCGGTTTCCAAGCTCACATTCAATGAGACAACAGGCTCCTTGGTCTACAGCAACGTCCAGGTCAGCGTAAGCACTGTCACAGTCTACGAATACTATCTGAGCATCCGTTCAAGAGGCACAGTACAGACAACAGACACAGATGTCTCCAGCTCCGGAGGACCAGTCAACATCACCATATCACTCCTCCTCACCAATCCCTCCAACCAAACCATCGACCTAGGCCACACCAATATCAACGGAGGAATAGGAACAAGAAGCCATACTGTCTATCTATCGATCGACCAAGGAGTCAAAGCACCGGGCACTTACAAGCTAGACATCACAATCACCGCAAACCTCATCCTATTAGGAATCACGGCGAGCTTCTCGACAATAATACACTCCAACTGGACAATCTCATAGCCGATTTGATTGGCCGAAACTCGACACTTTCTAAATAACTCCCCATTTGACGTTGTGAGCCATGGTCAGCTCGTACGAACTACTACTCTTAGCAGTCGCACCATCCGTCTTCCTGCTCTGGTTCTTCCGTCACAAGGAACGATTCATACGAGAACCAATAGGACTAATGATCAAAGTCTTCATCCTAGGCGCAATCTGGGTTATACCTGCCATTATCTTCGAGATTATCGGAGACAAACTACTCCATCCCGATAATGGACTCATACAAACCGTCGTCTTTCTATTCATCTTCGTCGGCCCTGGCGAAGAGTTCGGCAAATACTTCGCAGTCAAACGAGGCGCTTTCAAGAATCCCAAGTTCCATGGTCCCATGGACGGAATCGTACTAGGAGTATCCGCAGCCCTCGGCTTCGCAACCATTGAAAACATAGACTATGTTCTCAGCGCCCCAACACCTGAAGCACAAATCCTCACCGGTATCATCAGAGCCTTCCTAAGTGTTCCAGGACACGCGTTCTGGGGAGCAATCGCTGGCTTCTATATCGGCCAGGCAAAATACAAAAGCAAACACTGGCTCGGATATGCGGGACTAGCGATCTCATCTATCCTACACGCAACGTACGATTCGACCTCAGCGATAGTTGCGGCTTACTCCAGCGACATCGTCTCACTAGACCTGTTGGGACTCATCGCCCTTGCCGGAATAGTCTACCTAAGCTACATCGTCATCGTAAGAAGAGAGATAGGAACCGCAGAATCTGAAGAAGACCATCCTCAGAGCACTGGCTAAACCTATCTTTGTTAGAGAGCTGGCACAGTTCTTCCATCATCGCCGTCGCAGACTTCCAATTGCGACCACGATACCCATACTGCCTAAAGCCAGGGAGAGCGTGCTAACTAGAACCCGAACAGAGGGAGGCTCAACAGTATAACAATAATTCGTGAATCTGCTGCATGTGTTCGGGAACTCTAGCATTATGAAAATGCCATAGCCGACAAGCGTCAGAAGAACTCCCAGAACAAATCCCTTCTTCGTCAAATGTCAACGTTCGCCTCCAGTCCGGCTCTCCGTTCACCGTCTTCGCTTCATCCCATATTCATTCTGTCAACAACGTTCCAAGTTCACGGTCCTAGGATATTGGTCGGAAGGCTCGTTTTAAGGCGCGCTCAAATCTTCCTCATGCTGAATTGATGCATGATTTTGGTAAACCCTCTTATCCTCTAGTTGCTGCGCACTCGTTGAGGCAGAAAAATGAAGAACACCAAGCTATTACTCATCCTCGCCATACTCGCTGTTTTCGCCCTGTCATCTTCAGCAAGACCAGTCAAAGCAGACACCACTACAGGCACACCGGGACAACCCAACCAGAGCTGTCAGGCCTTTTTCGCCGGGCTACTGACTCCACAAGGCTTCAACACAGCAGGGTTCGCTATTGCTGACCTTCACTACGCTGGCAATGGACAGAACACCCAGACACCCGCTAACTCGAATGCCGTTTCACAGTACGACGTCGCATGCTTCCAGGCGTTCCTGCATTAGACAACTTACGACAATCTCTCCATTCCCCCATTTTTGAAAGAGGTTCCGACGTAATCGGATATTTCGTTCCGGAAGGTATAGTGGATACATTGTAATGATGGGCTAGCAGACCCGTTGCCTGTCCATGCATGACCTTATACCAGACGCAGTACACACCGACTCCGATAAGAAAAATGCAATCTACAACTCAAATGTCAAAAGGCGAACTACTATTCGAAATCCAAGGCAAGACAATCTCAAGCACAATCAAAGAGATCACACCACACGGCGTCCGACTAGAAATGAACGATGAAGGCCAAACCACCGGAAAAATCAACGGTGCAGCAATCAACACAATCAACATCTTCCTCAAACCCGACGGAACCAATGAATGGGAAGGAAAGGCTCTCGGGACAACCAGGGAAGGCGACATGCTCGTAATGAGCAGCAAAGGAACAGGCCACATGGCCAATC
>VBBH01000182.1 GCA_005888695.1 Candidatus Bathyarchaeota archaeon | reverse complement strand
TCACCGGGGGTAAGTCCGCTAACTCTACTCTAACGGTCTCGATCTCCAGTAACACTCCCATTGGAAACTATACGATCAGAGTGATTGGGACAAATGGCGGACTCTCTCGCGAGGTCGATCTGATTATCAGGGTGAGAGACTTTAGGAGCGGCGCGATTCCTTCAACTCTCATTATCGGGTCCGGGTTAACGCGATACTCGAACGTCACTCTCACGAGTGTGAATGGATTCACAGGCACTATCTCACTATCCGTCACGGTTTCGCCCGTGGGACCAAATAGGCCTACAGCGTCCCTTAGCGTCCCAACGATAACACTCACCGCTGGTGGAACAGGCGTTTCGACGCTTACGATCTCATCGGTCGGCGCTGCCCTAGGGAACTACGTCGTGACTGTCAATGCCACATCCGGAGGCGTTCTCCACCAGATTCTCGTAAGCGTTAACATTGTAGACTTCAGCGTCACATCAGGATCCTCAAGCCTGACGATTTTGGCTGGCAGGACGAATTCTACAACTGTGAGAATTACTGGCATCAACAGTTTCAACAATACCGTGACGCTTACGGGTACTTGGAACCCTGTGACGCTGAACGGGCCCTCGTTCATCTTCACCCCAGTCAATGTTACTGCCACAAAAATAGGTTCGGTCAATTCGACACTAACAATCTCGACGAGTCCCTTCACCCTCGCAGGCAACTACACTCTAACAATAACTGCGACTTCGATTACGCCCGGCGGGAATCTCATTCATGAAATCGCCCTGACGATTTTTGTAGGGGGCGACTTTGCTTTGAAACCGAGTACCAACAGCCAAGGTCTTGCATCGAACTCCTCGGTTACAATTACAATTGGTCTGAACAGCACCGGCTTCACCGGCCCGGTGAACATGTCCTCATCGATCATTCCTTCGAGTGTAGGCGCTGGACCCACACTCCCAACCGCATCATTTACGCCCTTGACTGTCAAACTGACTGCTGGTGGGACCAACACCACGACGCTGACACTTACGGCCGCGTCGAATGTCCCAGCCGGACGATACAACGTGACTATCACCGGAACAAATGGACGACTCGTTCATTCCACACTTATACTCGTGACGGTTGGGGCGAACTTCACCATCAGCGGCGCACTGACCACACCTCAGACTTTCGATGCTGGTGGTTCAGCTCTTGCAAATGTAACACTTACTAGTACGGGATTCACAGGCAACGTAACCCTAAGACTGATCGTTCCGTCCGGTTTGACCGCATCACTCAACGTGTCCAACGTTACCCTAACACCAGGGATCTCGTTTACGTCTAGGTTGACCATGTCAACGACCGTTGCGACACCAGCACGGTCCTACATCGTTACTGTCAACGCGACGAGTGGAAGCATATTCCGTCTAACCAGCTTCACCCTCAACATAACCGGGAACTTCACAATATCGTCAAGTCCCAGTAGCGTAACAATTGCCTCCGGCAAATCTGGAACAGCATCCGCCACAATGAACAGCGCAGGATTAAACGCAACACTGACGCTGACATCGACCGTCACCCCCGCACCCTCCTCTTCCACCATCGGCGTCCTAATCACCCCGAATCATCAATCACTAGGGTTCGGTGGATCCAAGACCTCGACTCTAACAATCTCAACTACGACCTTCACACTGGCAGGCACTTACTCCGTCACGATTACCGCCACAAGCGGCAGCATTGTACATTCAACAATACTCAGAGTCATCGTGACCGGAAACTTCACTATCACTTCCATTCCTTCTACAGGGACCGTCACTGCAGGCACTACCGGGTCATCGACGATCCAGCTAGGCAGCTCAGGTCTCACGACGGACGCAAGTCTTTCCGCCTCAATTACACCGGTCGTGGCAAGCGGCCCAACTGCTTCGTTCACTCCAGCAACGGTAGCTCTTACGGCTGGCGGCACCAGTAATTCGACACTTACTATCTCGACAACGAACTCCACGCCGTCTGGTAACTATATCATAACAATAACGAGCACAGTTGGAACATTGACCCATGCAACAACGTTCAGCCTTACAGTTGCCTCTGACTTCAGTATTAGCGCTGGCCCGCTCTCATCTACGAGTATTTTTGCCGGCAATTCCACAACATCCACTATCTCTCTCACCAGTTTCGGACTTACAGGTAGCATTGGACTAAGCTACGGCTTCTCCCCGACGGCCACAGGTCTCTCGGTAACCTTAACACCCCAAAGCGTCAGCGTAACGCCAGGCTTTCTAGGAACATCCACTCTGCTGATCTCGACGACAACCTCCACCCCAGCCGGTGTTTATCTTGTCAATGTCATAGGCACGGTGGGGACGACGACTCACATCAGTCAATTATCCGTAACCGTCAAGGCCGAGTTTACAATCTCGGCTGGTGCAATCGTTCCCACAAGTTTCGTCGCTGGGAACTCCGGGACCTCAACGCTTACTCTTTCGAGCGCTGGATTGAACGGAACTGTAAACTTGTCCGCAACACGCTCGTCTCCTTCGATCGCGTTCGCCTTCAACTCCAACAGCATCCACTTACTCCCCGGAGGATTCGGAACGATTACTCTCACGGTTTCAACAAACAGTTCGACCCCCGCCGGAATCTACGCCGTTACGGTAACAAGTACCAGCGGTAGTATCGTCCACTCAGTCAGCATCAACATTTCAGTCACAGGCGACTTCACACTCACATCTTCGCAGAACAGTGGAACTGTCGTCGCGGGAAGCGCTGTCGTTACTACAATCACGGTGAAGAGTTTCGGCCTAACTGCGGGTCCTGGACTCTCCGCAACCGTACCCAGTCCCGCCACGGGTCTGACCGCATCGTTCAGTCCCAGCGTTATACCTCTAACACCGGGCTCCAACGGCACAGCGATTCTGACTCTACAGACAATTGCGTCCACGCCAGCTGGCACGTATGCAATAACGATAACAGGGACAAGTGGATCGTTAACCCACAGCCAGACCTATACTATCACCGTCACTCCCGACTTCACCCTCACGGCAAGTAGCCTCTCTCCCCCCAGCATAATCGCCGGTAATTCGACATCGTCTAAAATGACGGTGCTGAGCCTCGGCCTTACCACCCGAATAACATTGAACGTCACTGTGGCGCTACCACCAAGTGGACTCTCTACGTCCCTGAATCCAGTGTTCGTGGGACTGACACCAGGTCTTAACGGCAATTCGACCCTGACTATTACAACGACTCCCTCAACCCCGGCCGGTGTCTACTCGGTCACGGTCACCGGTGCTAGCGGCACCTTGGTCCACTCAGTGACCCTGACTCTAATCGTTAATCCTGATTTCAGAATAATTGCTGGAGCATCGTCTCCTTCTAGTTTCGTTGCGGGAGGCTCGACAACAAGTGCTGTCACAATGAACAGCTTGGGTTTCAACAGTACAGTATCACTGTCGGCAACATTAACACCAAGTGTTGCAGGATTTACTAGTTCGTTTAACACTCGGAACATTGGCCTGACTGTCGGATCAGCAGGCAGCGCGATCCTGACCATTCAATCATCGATCACAACGCCGTCAGGAGCTTACACCGCGACCATTGTAGCTACAAGTGGGTCGATAACCCATTCCACTAGCATCAGCTTCATTGTACTGCCTGATTTCACTATCGCGAGTAGCACAGTTCAACCCGCCAATGTCCTAGCCGGCAGTTCTGCTGGTTCGACAATTTCACTCAACAGTTTCGGCTTGGGGGCTAGCGTCCATCTTACCTTGTCTATTCCTTCAGGCCTGGGTCTCACCGCCTCAGTAGCGGACATGAATATCCCTCTAACGCCAGGCTCATCCGGTACCACCCTTCTAACGATCGGAACCTCGATCTCCACTCCGTCAGGTCTATACTCGATCAATGTCACGGGAACAAGCGGATCTCTTACTCACTCAATTCTTGTCTCTGTCAGCGTCGGAGGCGACCTCACCATAACGGCTTCTCCAGCAAGCCCTAGTAGTTTCGTCGCCAGTGGATCAACCAGGTCCATCATCACGGTTACCAGTTTAGGGTTCACAGGAACAGTCAGTCTGAGTGCTCCGTCTATCACTGGACTTTCCTTCTCGTTCAATACGACCAGTCTCGGACTGACAGCTGGCTCAACGAGCTATTCCTCACTGACTATTACAACGACACCATCAACACCCGCAGGAACGTATTCCGTCGGCATAGTTGGTACAAGTGGTTCTATCACGCACAGTACGTCTGTTGCCGTGATTGTTACTGGAGACTTTTCTATCGTCGCAGGCACTCCCTCGCCGGCCAGCTTTGTCGCGGGCGGCTCAACCACTTTCGCTGTCACCTTGACGAGTCTCGGATTCACAGGTACGGTCAATGTGACAGGGTTCTCTTCCCCGACAGCACTTGGCCTCGCGATATCCATTAGCAGTCCCACTATCGTCCTGTCACCTGGGTCCAGTCGGATTTCCACCGTGACAATCACAACCGACGCTAGAACGCCCGGTCCCCAGACCTATACAGTAACAACGACAGCCGCTGGCAGCGGCTTGGTTCATTCCGCGACGGAACCCTTCCTTGTTAATCCGGACTTCACAATTACGGCATCCGACCCCACGCCGAATAACTTCATTGCAGGTGCCTCAGCATCTTCGACAGTCACTGTCAGCAGCCAAGGCTTCATTGGAACGGTGAGTATGAGCACTGGTACGCCGTCTGGGATCAATGGTCTTACGGCGTTCTTAAGCAGTAATAGTGTCAGTCTACTCCCTGGTTCAACGGTTACTGATTCTCTGACTATTGCGACAACACAGTTCACGCCTTCAGGAACCTACAGCATCACCGTGACAGGAAGCAGCGGTTCACTATCTCACACGGTATCGGTCCTCGTGACAGTGAACCCCGACTTCACATTATCTGCCCAGGCCGCCACTCCGGCCAGCTTTGTCGCGGGCGGGTCCGCAAGTTCAACAGTGACCCTCAGCAGTCTCGGCCTCACAGGCACTGTCAGCCTGAAAGCAACTAGCTCGCCCAGCGATCCAAGCATAACCTTCTCGTTCACTCCCACCGGAGTCTCACTCAACCCTGGCGCATCCGGGACATCAACACTAGCGATTAGTACTACATCATCCACGCCATCAGCAACTTATACCATAACCGTAACCGCGAGCTTCGGCTCTATAACACACACTTCAACGCTTTCAATAACAGTGACTCCAGATCTTGCCATAACCTCCAGCACGCCCAATCCTGGGAGTTTCGTGGCTGGAAATTCAGCAACATCAACAGTAACGGTGGCTAGTATCGGTTTGACTGGCACTGTCGCCATTAGCTCTTCTGTCACGCCGAGTGCTTCCGGCCTCTCGGTATCGTTCAGCTCTGCAAATCTTCCCTTGACACCCGGCACCTCCGGCACATCGACTTTGACCTTGTCAACGACCGCCTTTACACCGGCCAATTCGTACTCGGTTACGGTAACGGCGACGAGTGGTTCCATAACTCATTCCGTTGTATTCACGGTCACCGTTACTGGCGACTTTACGATCGATGCTAGCTCGCCCAGTCCCTCCAGTATCGTCGCGGGTAGGACTGCGACGTCAACGGTAACCCTGAAGAGTTTGGGTCTAACTGACAGCATCAGTATCACGGCCACGGTGTCTCCATCCGCGACGGGTTTGACGCCGTCGTTCAATCCTGCCATCGTATCGTTGACGCCTGGTTCACAGGGGACTTCTATCCTCAGCCTCCAAACGACAGCCTCCACTCCCTCCGGGACCTATACGATCAGTCTCTCCGCAACGGGGGGCTCGCCAATTCATCCATTCACGTTGACGCTCTCGGTTACTCCAGACTTTTCTATCCTCTCTAGCCCAGCATCTCCTGGTAGCTTCGTGAGCGGTGGCCAAGCTACATCTGCTGTAAGTGTCAACAGTTTCGGCTTTACAGGCACGGTGAGCCTCGCAGCCTCGGTTTCTCCACAGGCATCTGGTCTAACGGCAGCGCTCAGTGCGTCCAGTGTTGATCTAACTCCGGGTTCAACTGGGACGCTGACCTTGACAATCTCTACATCTGCATTCACACCTTCGGGATCTTACAGTGTGACGATCAATGGCGTGAGCGGATCCTTCTCGCATACGAACACTCCGTCAATTACGGTAACACTTGTTCCAGACTTTACCCTCACTGCTCTCGCTCCGAGCCCGTCCAGTGTGGTGTCCGGTAATTCGGCCGGCTCCACGGTAACAGTCTCCAGTCTTGGACTCACTGGGGCCGTAAGCCTCACGGCCACAGGGACGCCTCCTGCAACTGATTTCACCGTTTCACTTTCCATCAGTCCGACCCTGACCCCGGGCGGGTCCTCATCCTCAACCCTTACAATTGCGACGAGTCCGTCCACTCCAGCCGGAACCTACACGGTTACTGTAACAGGGATAGGTGGCGGCCAAACGCGTTCGGTGAACGTTCAAATCACGATCCTAGCTGACTTTACGATTTCTGCCACACCGGCGACACCATCGGTATTTGTGGCCGGCGGCTCATCTACTTCCTCGATCAGTCTGAACAGCTTTGGAATGACCGGGAACGTAGCTCTGTCAGCCAGCGTAACGCCGTCAGGAACGCAAATCCCAGGGATATCGATCAGCCCACTTTCCGTATCCATCACACCGGGGTCATTGGGTTCTTCGACCCTCACAATATCAACAACTTCCAGCACCTCATCAGGGTCTTACACGATAGCAATAACTGGCACAATAGCAGGAACAAGTCCCCATACTACAAGCGTCCAGGTCACTGTAAATCCGGACTTTACGATTAACTCATCTCCAACTAATCCTCCGCCTTTCGTCGCGAGCAATGTAGCAATCACTACCATTGGATTAAGCAGTAACGGTCTAACCGGCACGGTGACTCTCTCTGCGGCCGTCCCGGCTTCTGCTACTGGTGCCTCAGTATCTTTCACCGTCAATCCGGTTGGATTGTCAGCTGGCGGCTCCGGAGTTTCTACTCTCACCTTCTCGACGACAAGTGTTACCCCAGCAGGGACATACAGCGTGACCGTCACTGGTAGTAGTGGACTCGTAGCCCACTCCGTCACGTTGACGATCACGGTAACCGGGGACTTCAAAGCTACAGTCTCGTCTCCTACTCAGTCGAGCTTCATTGCCGGCGGCTCGGCCGACGCGACGATTACCCTCGACAGCCTAGGGTTCACGGGTAGGATTGACATTTCGGCATCGTCATCGCAGTCCGCTCCTGGCCTCGCTACGATCATTACTCCGGCTTCTGTGAATTTGGTTCCAGGCTCTAGAACGACCGCGACCCTTACGATATCGACCAACTCTTCGACCCCGGCAGGGAGCTATACGTTTACTGTGGCCTCAACGAGTGGGGCACTGGTACGATCCTCAACCATCACGATTGGGGTTTCAGCTGATTTCCACCTGGTCGCGACACCTCCAATTCCTTCCATTTTCCTCGCCGGAAACAACGCAAATTCTACGGTCACTCTAACTAGCTTCGGCCTTACCGGAAACGTTAGACTGCAAGCAACCACGACACCGTCGGCGTCCGGTCTCACGGTCTCGTTCAGCAATACGCTAATCAACCTTCAACCAGGATCCACCGCGTCATCCATCGTCACAATCGGCACAACGACAGCGACTCCTGCTGGATCCTACAATATCATGATAACCGGCACGGTCGGCTCCCTCTCGCAGAGTTCACAAATCACAGTGACCGTCGGTCAGGGCTTTACCCTGATCGCCTCTCCGAATGTGCTAGCTCGATTCATAGCCGGTGGCTCAGCAACATCAACAATCG
>VBBH01000181.1 GCA_005888695.1 Candidatus Bathyarchaeota archaeon | reverse complement strand
GACGAACGATTCCCTCATGGAGAATGGTTGTTGAAGCAGAGATCGAGAAAATGAAAAGGTTTCAGGAGTCACTGCGCATGGAGGACAGGGAAGTATTCGAAGACCTGCTCAACCAGTGCAAGCTGTACGCTTCCGCCGGCAGCGCCCTGGCCTCCCCAGTAAAAGAGACACCACTCATCATCTCGATGCTGTTTGCCCAACATAAGAAGCTCCGAGAATTAGAGAGAAAGCTCAACAGAGAGGAGCAACTATCCGCGTCTCAGAACTTGACACAGTAAGATCATACTCTAACCACGTTCAGGTACAGCATCTCGCTCCTAGCGCTCATATTGGCACCATACCCTTCGACCGTGTTCTTGAGAACTCTCTCTTTGCATGGTTGATGTACCGTACAAAGTCGAACAGGCCACTTTCCACATAGGGCAGGTTCAGCCTTCGAAATAGGGCTTTGACAACTACTGATTCAATAGGAAGGACTCCCCGTCCGAAAATACGATCCATCTGGCTGTGAAACTCTCCAGGGTTCTTCGCCAACTGATCCAGATGCAGAATAGAACGGACAGCTTCCAGCCCGCTCTCGCCCAGAATATTCCTTATCGCATCTTGAATGGACCAGCGTAACGTCTCATCGAATTTTTCCTCCTCTGTAGCGACCGCCCTGACCATTGAAGGGTCCCAGAGGGAAGGTTGACTATCATTGAAAGACAGGCTAGCTACGCTTCCTTTATCATTCTCGAAAAGATCAA
The DNA here is from genome assembly GCA_005888695.1 of Candidatus Bathyarchaeota archaeon. The sequence goes on along the minus strand of VBBH01000181.1, from coordinate 7,379 downwards.
ACACGTTAATGTATCGTAATCAACGCTTTAACAACCATAGTTACAAGGCCATCTTACGAGAACTGACCGTAATGGCGGCAAGCAGGCCATTCTGATAATGTGGGTTCCAACAAACTCAAGAATAGCCGGGGCGAGTGGGACTTACTGGATCATTTTCCCTCCCTGAAAACCTCGAATCTCGCACCTTAATCGTGGTACCGGGCGGACCTGTGCTAGTTGCTCAATCTTCTCCCTTTAGTTTTCAGTCCACTCTCCTAGTTTTAGACTACCCTTCCCAGCGCTAAGCCTTGGCCGTTAGAGTTGAAGCATACAGGCTGGATTCTCGACCTCTACCCAAAAGCCGGCCAGATGATCATATGGATCAAGAGGACAGACGGTAGTCACGTCCGGCTGATCGATCCTTGGAAGCCAAGAATCCACATAGGCGGAAATTACAGAGACCTGTTAGAACTCGCCTGCCAACCCGAAATGATCAGTTCCAAGTTTGTAGAAAAGTACGAGAAGGCTGGCGACAGAGAAAAATCTCGAGTCCTCGAAGTAGAGGTTGATGGCGACCGGGAAGCCTCGGATCTCGCTAAGAAAATCCAGAAGACAAGCCGATACTCCAAATTCCGCTTCTACGATATCGACATTCCCTCGCCACAGATGTACCTCTACCACAAAAACCTCTTTCCTCTTGCACTAGTTGAAGCAGAAGAAACAAGCAGGGGAGTCGACTGGACCCTCCAAGATTCAAGGGAATCTTGCGACTACCAAATACCACCGCTCAAAACTGTCAAGCTGCAAGTCAATACCAAGAAGACGAGGAAAATCCGTACCTTCGAAGACGAACTTGACTCTGTCGAGATAGCAGGTGACTGTGGATCTCTAACCATAGACTCAGGCAACGAGCCCGAAAAAATCCTAGGACTCGTCGAAGCCTTTCAAGTAGAGGATCCGGATGTTGTCGTGACGGAGGGTGGAGACTCGTTCATCTTCCCCTACCTCGCCCGACGATCCCAGGAAAACAATATCCTGGACAAGCTAATCCTAGGACGAGACCCGTCCCCTCTCCATGTCTACGAAGTCCAAGGCCACAGCTACTTCTCATATGGAAAGATACTCTACCGGGAAACAGCGGCCCGATTACTAGGCCGGTTACACGTCGACCAGCACAACGCGTTCATCAGCGCCGACTGCGGCCTCACCGGACTATTCGAAGTCTCAAGGACATGTATCATGCCTATCCAGCGCGCCAGCAGAGCAACGATCGGGACCAACATGACCAGCCTCCAACTATACCACGCAGTCAAACAAGACGTCCTCATACCATGGAACAAGAACCAGCCCGAGGAATGGAAGGACGGAAACGAGCTTGTAGTAGCCGATCGCGGAGGCTTCATCTACGAACCAGAATATGGAATCCACGACCATATCGGAGAACTAGACTTTACCAGCCTCTACCCAAAGATCATGTGGCAGAAGAACCTCAGCGGCGAAACCGTCAAATGCTCATGCTGCCCTGACTCCACCAACCGCGTCCCAGAACTAGACTACAACATCTGCCAACGATGGACAGGCATCGTCCCACTCTCACTAGAAATTCTACTCACGAAACGGGCCATCTACAAGACACGAAAGAAAGAAGCCACAGACGAGACTGCGAGAAGTCTATACGACCAACGACAATCCGCGCTAAAATGGATACTCGTCTGTTGCTTACCATACGACTCGCCAGTCTTGATATCTCAAGATGGAAAGGTAAGCTACCAGCACATTGGGAAAGTAATCGACGACCAACTGGGAGGTCGCATAGGGGTTTTTGATTGTACTAAGGAGTTGTTTGTTGCTGGACTAGATAAAGATCTAAGATCAACATTTTCCAGAGTCACAAAACTCATCAAGACCATTTCTCCAAAGCAATTGCTTCATGTAAAAATGGATGATGGGAGACAAGTAAGGTGCACCTCCAACCATTCCTTCTATATCCTGAGAAATGGACTTCTTGTTGAAGTAAAGGCAGCTGACCTATCAAAAGGGGACCTTGTCCCGACAGCTAAACGTATTGTCCCCAATAATACAACGATCTCAAACATTGATCTTCTTCAACATATTGGACAACAGATAGAAGAATCGGAAAATGACCTGTGGCGGGCCAAGAGCAACGAGCTGCGATCACTTGTAAACTCATCTTCGAATACACTCGAAGTCGTTCTGAAGAGAGAAGGAAGACAAGTTCAAAATTTAACCGGATGGCACTCACGAATCACGAGACTACTGGATTCAGATATTGGCTTTGCCGCGGTAAAAGAAATCGAGCAGATCGAGTCTCCCTCCCCTTACGTGTACTGTTTTGAGGTCTCGGATTACGAGAACTTTCCTGCTTTCTTTACAGGAAGCGGTGGTGTTCTTGTTCACAATTCCTTTGGTTATCTCGGTTTTAAGAACGCCCGCTTTGGAAAGATAGATGCTCACATAGCCACGTGCGCCTTCTCTAGGAAGGTCCTCAAACAAGCAGTAGCCATGGCAGAAGCCCATGGATTCCAGCTCGTCCATGGAATAGTGGATTCAATGTGGCTCAGGAAACCCAGTGCTACAGCTGAAGAGTACGAGGAACTGTGCAGTGAGATCAGTCGAGAGCTCAATCTCCCGATCAGCTTCGAAGGCATCTACAAATGGGTCGTCTTTCTCAATTCGAAAATAGACCCGCGAGTTCCAGTGCTCAACCGTTACTACGGCATCTTTCAAGATGGGACTGTCAAGGTCCGGGGAATAGACCTCCGAAGACACGACACTCCAGGTATTGTTAGGCAATGTCAGGAGGAAATGTTAGGAGTCTTCTCGAAAGCGAACAATTCCAGCGAGTTCAAACTCCTAATCCCGAAAGCCCTGAACGTCCTAGAACGATACGCGATTCTGCTTAGAAAACGGAAGGTTCCTCTTGAAGATCTCGTGATAGAGAAGAATCTTAGCAAAGACCTTGGAGAATATACGCACAAGGTTCCCCAAGCAATCGCCGCCAGGCATTTGGTAAAGGAGGGAGGAACAGTTCACGCGGGACAACGGGTCAACTATATCCTGACCCTCGACTGGGCAGGAGTACCGGAGAAGCTAGCATTGCCTCCAGAACTTGCGGATGAAAACACTGTCTACGACTCTGAGAGATACATTGACCTGCTCTGCTCGTCAGCCACGAACCTGCTCCTGCCAATGGGATACACCACTAAATCCCTCCGGTCGATGCTTCAACACTGAGAAACTCCAAACTGCTGGAATAATGGACCTAGGTTGAATCTGTCACTGGAGGCGCAGTACCTCGCTTGTAACGATAGAGACCACCGTGACTAAGGCTAGCAGGGCTGGGACCATCCGAATCATCAGATCGATCAAGTGTTTCTAGGCTGTCGAAACTAACATTTTCCCAAGCTCTTCTAGGCGCAAGATGATTGGCGACCACAGTCTCTTCCAGAGCCGTTAATTGATCCGATAATGAGTCCCAATAGGAAGAGTTGATCCTCTGGGAATACTGCTTGTACATCTCCACAACCGTTCTCTGAACAATGACCCTCGAACAGGTACCCAGAAACCTCAGCAAAACGGCGGCGACATCATTGAATCTACTCGAAATATCCTTCTTAGGAATCCGATTACGCTCCAGCAGTTCGTAAACCGAGCCTTGAACTGACCTGCCCAGAATATCCCTCAACGCCTGCTCAAAGCAATAGTCCAATGTCTCGTAAAACGTCGACACTACCGACGCACGCAAAGGAACCCAACTGAAGAAACTAAAGCTACGCTCAGAAGAATACGTCTACTGTAACCCACGTCGCCACCCGTGCTTGAACCGGCTCACATTTTAGGAGGCTTTGTGCCCTCGGCCAATCTGAAAGAATTGGTTCATTTCTCCACCTCGAATGTAACATGCGTAACCTCTTTGGATGGGACTGCTTGACTTTTACACTGATGTTCTTACTTATTCCTGCAAACAGTGGGGAGCCATTGCCGAAAAACACTGGGGAATAGTGGATGGTAAACTCGTCGACTACTCCAGCGTTAAGATATTGCTGAATAACGTCAACACCCCCGGCGATTCTGATGTCTTTGTTCCCAGCAACTATCGTTCCATCAGCCACCACTTTATCAACTATTCACCACGCAAAAAGTAGGCTATCCCTAGCGGAGGTGAAACGATAGAAATGAAAAAAGTCATTCCATTCGCAATCCTCGCTCTACTCATCATTCCAGCATCTATTGTAAGCGCAAGATCCGATTCCACCGTCAAACCTTCAATCGTTCTCATTCACGGTGCATGGGCTGACGGCTCTAGCTGGAGCCGCGTCGTACGAATCCTCCAAGACGAAGGGTACACAGTCTACGTGCCGCCCAACCCATTGCGCGGAATGACGTCAGACTCGGCCTATATTGCAAGCTTCCTCTCCACGATTTCCGGACCAATAATCCTAGTCGGACACTCCTATGGAGGAGCTGTCATTACCATGCGGCAGCGGGCAATTTGAACGTCAAGGCTCTCGTCTACGTTGACGCCTTCGTACCTGACCAAGGCGAGTCTCTCCAAGACCTAGCCACCGCACCTCCACCAACCGGTCAACCCAGTTCATGCCTCGCAGGAGACTTTACCAAGCTGTTCGACTTTGTGCCGATACCTGGCTCACCAGGCGATTTCGATCTGTTCGTTAAGCAAATCGTGTTTCCTTCATGCTTTGCCAACGATCTCTCAGCCAAGCAAGGCGCAATCTTGGCAGCCACCCAACGACCCTTCCTCCTAAGTGCTCTACCCATCAAGTCAGGGACGCCCGCTTGGAAGTCAATCCCATCATGGTACTCACTAGGGACGCTTGACAATGTCATACCTCCATGGGCGCAACTCTTCATGGCCCAACGCGCACAATCGCACATAGTCCAAGTTAGGGGAGGGCACTTATCCATGATATCCCAGGCGGACGCAGTGGCAGAAGTGATAGAGCGTGCGGCACAATCGGTCCAAGGCAACTCGAATGAAGATTCAGAACTGACACTCGCACCCGCTATTAGCTAGGTGAAACCTCGAAACCCTAACGATGAAAAATCCCAACAGGCCCGCATCACCCGAGAACCGACCTAACGGGAGATGTGAGCGCCCCCTTTTTCTAGGTCCGATAGTATTATCAGTCTAAGAAACCTGACCAAGGGTAAGTGACGGAGAAGAGCTGAAATCAAGATTGGCCGGAGCAACAACAGTCACATCAAAAAGAGAACCGAGAAAGACCCTGCTGGAGCCTCGAGTTAAGGAAACAGAGAGCAGATATGAAGCTCCCAAGCTATCAGTCCCAGTAACCCCGGAACGCGACCATGTAGAAGGAACCATGAACGCTCCCCTAACACTGGTCGAGTACGGCGACTATCAATGTCCCTATTGCGGCGCGGCATATCCAGAAGTGAAGAAGGTCCAGAAGAACCTCGGCCCCGAATTGCGATTCGTCTTTCGCAACTTTCCCTTAACAAACATACACGAGCACGCTATGACCGCCGCCGAAACAGCAGAGGCGGCCGCGGTACAGAAAAAGTTCTGGCCCATGCACGACTTTCTCTACGAACACCAAGCAACTCTCGGCGATCCAAATATTGCGTTCGGCTATGCAAAGAAGCTGGGCTTGGACACACAAAAGTTCGAGCGAGAGATAACTCAACATACATACCAGAAACGGATCAAAGACGACTTCATGAGTGGAGTGAGGAGCGGTGTAAACGGAACCCCTACATTCTATGTCAACGGGGCCAGACACGATGGCGAAGCAGTCGCCAAAGCCCTAATCGAAGCCTTGGGAAACTCCAAGCAATAAGTCAGAGAGCCCTTTTGCTAAGACTGCTGTCAGGTTAAGCCGAAAATTTTAGTTTTCGTTTACATCTAATCGAGGCTATGCTGGTCTCAGCGATGAACCCTTCGTCGCAGCCCGGGCGATGACAGCGCCAGTTTTCTCTGCGCTGTCCGCGAAGCCGATCAAGTAGGTGGTGAAGACACCAAGCAAGAACGCGTTGGTGAGGTGGATAACCACAGTCAAAGTCGAGTTCAACGCTATGAACCCGAGAATTGTCTCGACTACGAAGTCGGCTGTCGCGGACATTCAGCTAGCCTTATGAAAAGGCTCGACGATTTCCTTTCTCGTGCCCAAGAGCGTATCCACTTCTCTAGAAAATGTCAGACGTCTCGCGGTCGTCAAACAGGGTCTTGCCGGGAGGAGGCCCAACAAGCCCACCTCTAAAGATATTCTAGAATTAACCCGAAACATCGGCTGTCTGCAGCTAGATCCCATCAGCGCGGTAGCGCCGAGTCATCAGATCGTTCTGTGGAGTAGACTTGGAAACTACGACACATCCCATCTGGATAATCTGCTCTGGAGTGAAAAGAAACTCTTCGAGTACTGGGCCCATCAAGCCTCGATTGTACTGATGGAAGACTATCCGCTCTATTATTACATGATGAGAAACTACCCCGATGTCTTCCTCAAATCCCTTGGACCGGTCTGGCGTTTGAGAGTCAAGAAATGGATTAATGCGAATTCGAGATTACGAGACTACGTTCTTAGACAGCTCGAAGAGAGAGGACCCCTTCTTTCACGCCAATTCGAAGACAAATCCAGAACGAAGCTTCGTTCGTTTGGCTGGTCATCTTGGAGCGACGTATCTCGAATGCTCTTCCATCTGTACTTCAAGGGGGAAGTTATGGTTGTTGGTCGTGAGGGTAAACAGAAAATCTACGACCTATCCGAACGATTCCTGCCGAGCTGGGTTCCAAAGAAGGAACTTTCAGAAGAGCAGGTGGAGTATGAAGGGGTTCAGCGATCCATCCAAGCGCTCGGCACCGCAAACGAATCAGAGCTAAAATGGTATTTCCTGCGCGGCCGCTATCCAAACTTGAAAGACACTCTCAAACGATTACAAGCCGACTCAAAGATATACCCGGTCGATATTCAGGACGGACCAATTGGAAGGGGCGAGCGCTACATTCACAGGAACGACGTCCAGATTCTTGAAGAAATGGATTCAGACACGTGGGAGCCAAGAGTCTCGTTTCTCTCCCCATTCGACAATCTGATTTGCGATAGAACAAGGACCGAGCTTCTCTTCAATTTCGACTATCTCACGGAGATCTACACTCCTGAAAATAAGCGGAAATACGGGTACTACGTACTCCCGATTCTATATGGTGACAAATTCATCGGCCGCCTAGACCCTTTGATGGACAGGAAAAATGAGAGACTGCTCATTAACGCGGTACATGCCGAGCCCCACGCACCGAAGCACAAGAATGTCTCACGAGAAATACGGGATACTGTTGAACAGCTCTCAGATTTCCTCGGAGCGAAAGAGGTTGTATATTCCCAAAGGGTCCCGAAGCCTTG
>VBBH01000326.1 GCA_005888695.1 Candidatus Bathyarchaeota archaeon | reverse complement strand
CAGAATATGATTGTGATCTTAGATCATCATGATACTGTCGAGTCGAACGATCCGATGGTCTACAACCTGAATCCGGAACTTGACGGGTTTTCAGGCGAATCGGACGCATCCGCCGCAACTATTGCCTACTTCTTTGCCAAATTTGTCGATCCACGATTGTCCAAATATGCTCATCTCGCCGTCGTCGGAGCAGAAGAGATTCCGGGCGAGTTACGAGGGCTCAACAAGATCGCGGTTCGAGATGCGTTAGAGCAGGGACTCGTGAAGGTCTCTCGAGACAATTACAAGGTCGAGGTCGAGGGATTGCGGCAATCTAGAAGCAGACTGGCTTCGATTCTGAATGTTCTTGGCTCGGTTGGATATTACAGGGACGGACCGACGACCGGTGTAACGTCTTGTGTTAACGGAATGACAGAGAGCACGGTCGAGTTTGCCAAGAAGCTGGAGGAGGAACGAAAGGAAGCTAACAAACGCATGCTTTCAACAATCAATCGTCAGGGGCTGGAGAAGATGAAGATGGTCCAGTGGTTCCATGCTAAAGACAACTATTCGGGGATGAGTGGTAAAGTGGTTGGGAGCTTCTGCTCTTATCTCAAGTTTCAGAGACAAGTGGATCAATCAAAGTATCTCATAGGAATGATGAACGTCCCGCCGGATATTCCTGGCTGGGGAAGCTTGCCTTCGCCCCTCGTCAAAGTCTCCGGTCGGGCTCCAAGGGTTTTGTCTGATCTAATCAAAAGAGGAGAAAGGCCAGCACTATCTAGGATATTGTCGCAGGCTTGCTTGACGGCCGGAGGTTTTGGGGATGGACACGCCGTCGCGGCGTCCGGGGTATTCCCCGTTGGGAAGGAAGAGTTGTTTCTTAGTGAGATGGACCGAATGGCAAGCTCGAAATGACTCTGCTTAGGCCGATGAAAACTCAGCCATATCCCTGCCGGATATTAGGTCAACTCAAAAAGGCCCAGTGAGAATTCAGGAGGAGTTGACTACATGACCGTTTATCCTGCTTCCGCATACAAGGCCGCGCCGCCTCACGAGGATGACAGTCTTCTCGTCGAGATGGTTAGACAATTGTCGGCCTAAGTTGGAGTGTCGAGTATGGCACCAAACTCGCTCGTTTGGGTTGCTTTGGTTCCCAAGGATATACTCGACGGATCCACAAGACAGGCAGGTTCATTCACTCGGATCGCTCCGGGTGATCAGGCACGGTTCGTCTCCCAAGCCATAATGCTTCACTCTGATTTACGAGGCAGACTGCGTCCAGAAGAATGGAGACCTATCATCGCTTCATCCTTGATCTTCCGAAAGACATATTGGAAGTTACTCTTGAGAAAGATCGCGCTAGACTGGCCGTCCATGTTCCTAACGCTAGTGAGTCTTATTGGACCCTTCTACTTCTTCTTCGCCATCCGGTCCTTTTGGCTGTCGGTGATTTCCCTAGGCGTTCCGATTACCATATTCATTGTGGGCCAAGTGGCTTACAATCTGGCTCACAAGAGACTAATGCTTTCTGCAGACAAACAGGCAGCGAAGTTAATTGGAAAGCAAATCTTCTTAGATGTTCTCAAAAAGATTGATGATCTCAAGCTTGAGGATATTGAGTGGATAAAAGGTCGAGGAAGGGTGAGGCGAGCATTCACGATCGACAGACTAGGGATCGATGAAAGAATGAGGAACTTAGATTCTGTTTAGCCAATTCCTTCGGCTTTGACCCAGTAGACGAGTGGTCTATGAGAGATCTCTATGTAGAGTCAATCATCCGCTAGATTCTATTTTTCGCCGACAACCGTCTGCGCCTGTTCATGCATAAAACCAAGCAGATAGTAGGGGCCACCTACTCCTTTTCCAGTCATTCCGCTCCCTTTCCATCCGCCAAATGGTTGGGCTCCGGGCCATGCGCCGGTTGTGGCTCCTCCTTCCCGGTTGGCATAGGTAACTCCGAACTTGATGTTCTCAAAGAAGAACCGGACCTCCTCCGGATCCTCGCTAAAGATACCTGCAGTCAGTCCGAAATCTGTATCGTTAGCCTTCTCCAAGGCCTCGTCCAACGTCTTGTATTCCTCAAGCACGACGAATGGAACAAACAGTTCATTCTTCACTAGCTTGTTGTTCTCGCGTAAACCGGTGACCACGACTGGTTTGACGTAGTAGCCTTTCGGGAGCTTCTCTTCTAGCTCCTTCTCGGCGACGACTTTAGCCCCTTCCTTTTTCGCCTGTTCGAGAGAATGCTGCCATGTTCTGACGGATTTTTGGTTGATGACTGGACCGACGAAGACGCCCTTCTCTCTCGGATCGCCGACTTTTACTTGGTTGACCTCTTCCTTGAGGAACTTGAGAAAGTCATTCTTGACTCCGCGTTCGACGTAGACTCTTGACGTGGCACTGCATTTTTGGCC
>VBBH01000180.1 GCA_005888695.1 Candidatus Bathyarchaeota archaeon | reverse complement strand
CGTCTCAAACGGTTATGACACCCCTGACGCAGTTGGAATGATGAACGATTTTCTCGATTGTATAACTGTAGACTTCAAGGGGAACGCGGAGACCGGGTTCCTGAGGAAGCATGTAATGGTCCCAGACGCGCAACCGATCTTCCAGACCCTCCTGGACATCAAGGACAAGACCAAGATTCATACCGAGATAACCGACCTAGTCATTCCCGAAATAGGAGACAATCTAGTCGAGGCTAGGAAGCTCTCTTCCTGGTTGTATGATAATCTGGGACCGGACGTACCCATTCACTTTCTCCGATTCCACCCAGACTACAAGCTCATGCATTTGCCCCAGACACCAGTTGAGACCTTAGAGGAGCATTGTAGGATTGCTAGAAGTGTTGGATTGCGATACGTCTACGTGGGGAATGTACCAGGCCATCCTTGGGAACACACCTACTGTCCTGGCTGTGGACAAATTGCTATCAAACGATATGGCTACAATATTCTTGACTGGAGACTCGACAAGGAGAATCGTTGTGTTGACTGTGGCTACAGGCTGCCGATAGTCGGACGGCTAAGTTCTTCGTATAAAGAGGACAGGTTCCTTCCGGTTCTGAACTAGACGTAGATCAATTTGGTTTGACTTTCTTGCGTGCTGTGGACCGTCTACTTTTGACTTTCGGCTTCGGACTGATCTCTGTTTGCCTGAGGTCTCAAAGCCACATCCAAGCTAGCTCGTTCATCTTTATGAGCAAGCCTCACATGCAGCAGCAACTGCGGGTTCCTTCATCGTCTCTCCGCATCTTTTACAGATCAATAGCTTCCCCGTGAAATTGGGCTGGGCTATGTATCGTAGCTCGTGGTCCGTGACACTGTCGCAGGAATAGCACCATACCTTCTCTTCGTTTAGACTCAGCGTAGACGGGTAATCAGGGGCGGAGCTTGGATAAGAAGAACAGAGAAGACCGAAGCAGGGTTTGAGACGGATTAGTTTCTGCGGGGACTAGTATTGTGGTCTTAATCTTCGTTTTCGGCGGAGGGCGTGACAATGCATTCGCTATGTCCGGAAGAGCTACCATTAGCGGTTGCTGAACATGCAATGTGGAAACCTACCAATACGTTGGTCGTCGTCTGAGCGTTCACCCTAGTGTCAGTTGTAATATCGAATTGCCCGCTTTGCGTTCCAATATCTTCCAACACTCCGCTCGATCCTCGCTCGATCGTAGCACCCACTATCTTCACACGTACCAGTGTGACGTTACCTTCTGGTAGCGTGAGGCTGCCCAGGTGCACCTTCACTCCGGTCCGTAGGGTGACCGTTCTTGTCTCACCCTGGAGTGCGGTCCAACCGGTTGATGGATTGAACGTGCCACCACGGTAGACCATTACTGAGTCAGTGGTCACGCGGAGAGTATCATTCTCCTGGACGCGGGCATAATCGTTCAAGGGAGCGTAGCTCACGTGTGAGCCTAATTGGTCCGTGGTACTGGGTGATAGAACTAGGTCGATACTGAGCTGGCCGTACTTTGGAAAGACAGGGACCAATGTACTCGTAACATGACTTACCGTAATGACTCCACCAGCGATGGCTAAACCTACAAGTCCGTACATCAGGAAGGTGTTAAGTGGGGTTTTGACCATAATCTGTTCCGTCTTCTATTACATCTAGAGGGGTCTCTTAGTTAATGCAACAAGTTTGAACGGCGAGTCAAACTGGTTCATTGTCGATTCCTGTCTTGCTAGGGTCGTTGTCGCCATGTTTTCCATGTCTCCACCCAGAAGATCGCGGTGGCCGCGCTCCCGAGAAGGAGGCCAAAGAAGGTGTAGAAGTCGAGCCTGACGACTTGGGTTACGAGGTAGCTTGTTAAGACGGTAAACAGGACGGCGTATAGGGCGAAGCGGGGGACGAAGAAGCGCCATACCCTGACGAAGACCTTGAGAACATCAACCTTGACCTCTTTGACCAAGCGGTACTCTCCACTATCCTTGCTCACGAGGCCCAGTTCCCGAAGTTTTTCAAGGTGGTAGAGGGCAAGGGTGGGGCTGCTGAATTTGAGGGCACGCTGGACCTCTCGGACACCTATCGACTTGTCAGTATTGTTGAGCACGTACCAGTAAACCCGGAGAGTATTCCCCTTCAGCTCGCTCGCTATCCGGTCCTGGTCTGCGCGCTGCTGTTGGCTCGACAAGCCGCTCTAAAG
>VBBH01000179.1 GCA_005888695.1 Candidatus Bathyarchaeota archaeon | reverse complement strand
CGATTAAGCTCATTATAACAAGCTCTGTTTCGGAAAGTCTCTTTCACGTCTTGAATCTTCATGATCTACCCCCCTTTTTTCCAATTATATTTTCTCAGGCGCCTCAAAATAAGCGAGATCTGCTGTAATTCGTTCAATATGATAGGAAGAGCATTTTGCGGAAATGGGTTTGTTCATTTAAACATAGCGGAAATTCATGAGGACGACATGGGGGGCCAGAAAAAGCGTGCTTGGATTGGCGATCAGGGCTCAAAATGGGCGATTTCCGGGATCCGTCATAAAATCGGACTAATTTTCTTAAAGAGACGCTTGGTTCAGACGAAAGGGTGCGAAATTCCTAGTGGCAGGATCCGTCCGGATTTGATCGCGTACTTTCATTTTCGATCCTGCCTCTACCCTAAGAGTTCGCATGCTTGACTAGACTTGAGCTTGGTTAGAATCCAGATCTGGACGTACAGGAAGAAATACGGACACAAGAAAGCAGAGTACGTATACCAAACCTACTTTCTCTATGTTCCTAAGCGGTTCGCAGAACCGGTCATACAAAGAGAGTTCAAGTTCAGACCACTTCCCGATGGATTCTTCTTCGAGCTAGTGGATGACTGTCGCAATCGAGTCAAACTCGCTAATATACGTAGCCATACGAAGAAATCCCCGGCTCATTTTCTATCATAGAAAAGATTTACGGCCGGGCTATGGTCGTTTTGGCCTTAACTCGCAGCTGTTGGAACGACAATTAGGTTAGGACAACAATAATAGTTAACTCGTGTTTGCATAGTGTCGGCGAGAGCGCGACGACGATGAGGAGATCGAGGGTTATCGATAACGCGTCAGACAACAAGGCCGCGGTCAAGTGCTAGAAAACGAGCCGATATAATGATTCCACATGTAGGAGGATTGGTAAGATGGGATATCGCGACCACGCATTTCGAAAATGGCTTTGTCGAGGGATGCTGAACCAAAGGTAAATTTTGTTGCAGGTTTTGGCAACTCATTTTGTCTGGTCCAGGACATGTCTACGCGATTTTGTCCCAAGGTCCCCATCGGTATCGCTTTCTCGGAATTATGCGCACAACTATCGGATTGTCGCCAAACGGAGCTCCTGGATGTCGGTCTTGCAATAACTTCACTGCTTTCCTTCTCTCTTCAGATTTTGCGACCCGGTGAGCTTTGCCTTTGAGCATCAGCCCTCGAAAATCGAAAAGCCCATCGTCCCCGCGTTCATAGACATCTATCTCAAACGCCACTTTGGGATTTTCAGAAATATGTCCATGCCAGAGTCTTGGAACCTTGCTTCCAACGTATACCAAGCCTCCATGATACAAGAAATCAACCCGCACGCAATGAGGGTACCCATGTGCGTCTATTGTGCAGATTCTGCCCAACGCACATTTTTTCAGCAGTTTTTCCTCTGATTCGCTGAACATGCCTCTCAAACTCAAACACCCTTCTCACTCGCCGTTCAAACACGGCTATATCAGAGATGGGCTGTTGGGACGCTCGCCCAAAGGTAAATATCGAATGGGGATCGTTCTGAAGCTTCGACAGGTAAGAGGATAGTGTGTTTTGGGTCGTAGAAGACGTCGTGTAGTACGTATCGTGAAGAAGAAGCTTCCAACCGTCTTCGTATGTCCACGATGTGGAGAGGAAGCTGTCAGGGTCTCGATCGATAAGGCTACTGGAAAAGCGGTTGTGGCATGTGCTATCTGTCAGTTGAAGGATGAATTTCAGGCTCATCCCCAAGCCCAGGCTATAGACGTCTACTCGTATTTCACGGATCGATTCTATGGCGTTAAAGATCCGAGAGCGATCATTCCAAGGGACAGACCGCCATCAGCACAAGTCGAAGCGGAGGAGGAAGAGGCGGAGGAGGATGTTCAGGAACCTGTTAGGCTAGAGCAAGAGGTTCATGCGGAGAATCCTTCGGAGACTTTTGAACAACAATCCGAGGGATCAGTTGGAGGACAGGGTTCGAAGCTAGAGGCCGGATCATCCAGCGAACAATTGAGGTCTGAGGTATCTTCGGAGACTGCCGGATCCGGCATGACAGAGGCAGAGAAGGCTCAGGTTAAGGAGGAAGAGGAGAATCCTTTCGGCGATATTTTAGAGTCGGATTCTGAGAAGGAGAAGAAACGTTACAGGAGTCCCAATCCTATCGAGCAGGAATCCTCCTCATCTTCGTCAGAGTAATAATGTATCGAGAATAAAGTCGAGTCTCGATGCTTCAACAAGCCATGAGTTCGACGCACGTCTTCTTCTACAAACTCTCAGGAGGACGCATCGGCGGACGCATCCACAAAGCGGATGTGTTATTGTTGACCACGACTGGTCGAAAGACTGGCAAGAAACGTACAACACCATTGCTTTACGTACGCGACGGGAATAGACTGGTTATTATTGCGTCGAATGGGGGTCGACCCATAGATCCTAGCTGGTGGATGAACTTGAAGCGTAATCCGATCGCGATGGTGCAGGTGAAGAGTTTGAAGGAGACTATCTATGCGCAGCGAGCGATTGGCAGTGAGAAGGAGAGATTATGGCGGTTGATGACTAATGTCTATCCGGCGTATGATAATTACCTGAAGAAGACGGATCGAGACATTCCGGTTGTTGTCTTGATGCCGAAAACCGCGTGATATAGGTCACGGTTCCCAGTTACCTAATCACAGTGAATGTGAACTGAGTGTTTCTCGCTGTCAAGACGATAACTGTGTAGGTTTGACGAAATTGGAAGGTTGTGAATGCTCCTGGAGTGCCCGTGTACTGGCACCCATTCCCACATCCACCAGCACCTGAGCCGATGGCGATGTTGACGATTAACAGATCGTTTGGCGCTATTGGTTGGCCGGGTGGATTCCAATTGTCGAGTCGCCACTGGTCTCCCATACTATCCTTGACAAAGTAAGTTTGAAAGTTCACAGGGGCGGAGCCTGTATCTCTGAGGTAGAGTGTAACATTCGTGCCAGATACGAACGACGCGGATTCCATGATGAAAGCCTCTTTTCCTCCCCCGTTGTTAATCAAGGGACAGGCGCAAAGGGGCAAGGACATGTAATACCAGAATATTCCTGTAGCCGCAAATAGGAATATTGCAAAGACAAAGAATTCCTTGTCGAAATGCCTGTTCAAGGGAACTTCTAGAGATGACTTGCCTTCGAGTGATAATAGTCGAGCACTACCTGGCCACGAAAAGAGGGGGGACGAAGTTGAATACCGTCTACTCTTTTTCCCGGTCTTCAAAGATCGGGGTCAGCAGATTGACTATACGGTCGAGTGTGGCTCTACGGTCCCGGAGGTTTTGGACTAGTTCTTTCTCGTAGACCTTGAAAATATTCGTCATACTCATCCTAGGATGGAGAGCGGTATACTTGGATACGGTTCCAGCTGTCTTGATTACTAGTCCTTGAGACAGCATCTTCTCCAGAAGATCTTCCACTTCATTCATTGGCTTGTCCAACATCTTTGCAATGTCCGGGAGACTGATCTCCCCATATTGGACTAGGCGGAGATAGGTCCGGGTCACTAATGGGTCTATGCTGAACTTGTCTTGGAGAAGTTTGACGAGTTCTTGCTCGTTGATCACGGTTTTTTTCAGTGTCCCGGGAACTGGCATTTTTGAATACTCCTGCGATTGTTCTCTCGGTTCTTCTTTTCTATCTCGCCCGAGTTTGGTCTGAAAGTGTCGTTTATACGCTCTGGTAGCTATATCCGATAAGACCTAAATGAGGTCGATGCTGTTTATGAGGGAGGAGTGGTCCTAGGGGTGAAGCTATCCAGAGATGCCATGGCGCTTTTCGTGGTATTGTTGGTGTGCGTCCTAGTAATTATCCTCTTGACTCCTATCGGCTTCGAGACTCGCCCGCAGTCGGATCTAATGACCTTAGGTTACGTCGCGATCGGTACGATTTTTACTGGTCTCGCCCTGTTCTTGTTGTCAATCGGCTTTCTCTTCCGGCGGGTTCGGTTAGCTTCGAGCCTTGCGATCATCGCTTCGATACTGTTCTTCGTTCCCATTATCGGTGACCGAGCAGGAGCCTTCTTCTCATTGCCGATCCCTCCTGCGATCAACATGCTCGAATACCTCCTCGTCGTAGTACTTTTCGCCACTCTCTATCTCGCCTCGAGAGTCTACAGGAAGAGTACGGCTGCTTCGAAGCAGCCGATGGATTCCGGGAAGCAAACCCCGCAATGAACTTCTATCATGCTGAAGCTTGCATTATTGACGATTCTGATCTTTGTAGTGTTACGTTTAGTGGCGGGTTGGATTGGTCCCGGGTTGATCCAGTGGTATGCAGGCCCCCGTGCGCAGTTTGGAATACAGGATACCAAGTTTCTGTTCGGTCTGGGAGCGATCATCTTCGGCCTAGTCAGTGTCTTTGTGGTTGAGAATTTGCCCACTGCATTAGCCAGGAGAGGCGGCTTGCCTCAGGACGTTTATTCCAGCGTAACCAGCGGGCTGGTCATGATCTCCTTCATCCTTGCAGGAATAATCCTGATAGTTTCTGCAATAATAGGTTACTAGCGGAGACAAGTGGGCAGACATTTACAGGCGAAACAGGGACACACCTAGTTAATGCCTGCCCCTAGATTCGCGAGTTGCAGAACTCAGCGAAACCAGTGGTAAACTTGGCCTAACGGAAAAGGAAAGTTTGGGGGGTTGGTTGTTTTAGGTGCCGGTTATTGGTTCAATGTGCGCTGCACTGCATCCGCAGCCGTCAGCATGCTTTCCACGGCGTAACGCGCCACGGTACAGCTTCGCCTCTAGCTTCTCACCGTTCTTCTTCTCCCACTCCTCAACCGATATCCCGTACTTCTTCTGGATACGGTCTCGGTACCATTCGGGGATGACGTTGAACGAGCAGAATGGTATGATGCGAAGGTCTGGTGTCAAGTAGTGTATGTCGCATCGTTGTAGTCTTTCCTCGTCCTGGTTGTACTTGTCCTGGAAGTGCATCATGCCAAGGAACATGCTCCTGACGTGGAACTGTCCCACCGAGCTGTAGTCATGCTTTAGCAAGGCGCCGACCAGTAGTTTGGATAGGTTCAATCCTGTGGGTTGTTTCTTCTTGTCGATGAAGCTGTTGAGTTTGGTCATGAACTTGGCCGCTACCAAGTATCTGTTGGTTCCACTGTTCAACTCGTCAGTCTTCTCATCCAAATACTCGAACAATCCTTTGAGATCGACGAAGCTGGTTATCGGAACCAGTTTCTTAGAGTCCTTGTCCTCGAACACGTAAGTTCCGGCTCCACATGCAAAGTGTATGGACAACTCGTACTGTGGACGCTTTGTGAATGCCTCGACGAAGTGTGTGACTGGTGAGCAGCTTGGGACTGGGAACCATGCGTCACGTGGAAGCTCTCCATTCGTCTGTTCCTCCAATCGTTCGATACAGTCGGGTAT
>VBBH01000178.1 GCA_005888695.1 Candidatus Bathyarchaeota archaeon | reverse complement strand
CCGGCTGATCGGGTCTTATCAGACGCCGATAAGGTCGCGAGTGCTTCGCTTGTCAAGCCTCAGATTGCAAAACTGTTTGATCAACTATCGAGATTTGGGTTCCCTCGAGACGTGGTGGATGTGCACCGTGCAAAGCAATTGTTGGAAGATCGGTTGAGGGAGGTCAGTGTGCATGTCTAGATCCTTCGTCACTCTGAGGTCCTTGGAGGGCTTCAAGTTCTATGGGCGGAAGACCATCGTCCATAATCTTGATCCTAGGGCTAAAGCACTCTTCATCACAACCGTCTTCGTCGTCTCATTGCTATTCACGAACCTGTACGTCTTACTTGGATTATTGACCGTGCATGTGCCTTTCCTACTCGCCGCCGGCGTTCTGAGGAGATGGGTCTATTCGATTCGAGCAGGAGCATTATTGGCCGGAATTATCTTCTTTGCAAATCTCTTGACTGGTTCAGGTGTCTTGCCAGCCCTGGCCTTGACGGTAAGGTTCCTCGTGCTGTTGACCACCTTCAGCCTATTCTTCATGACCACATCACCCGATGACCTCGGCTTGGCCCTAGATCGAGTTGGACTCGTTAGATGGCTATCGCGTCGCTGGCTTGGCTTCCCTAACGCTTTATCGTTCACATTTACCACCGCAGTACGATTAGTGCCAACTCTTGCTGTAGACGCTCAAACCGTGATTGATGCTCAACGTAGCAGGGGACTGGAGCTGGACAAGGGCAACGTTCTCCGTCGCATTCGGAATTATGTTCCCATCCTGATCCCGTTGCTACTAGTTGCGATCCGGAGAAGCCTTGAGCTAGCTGAGGCTTTAGAGGCGAGGGGCTTCCCTGGAAGGGAAGATAGGACGTCGCTGTACGAGTTGAAGTTCAATCCCTCGGATTACCTGCTTGTTCTTGGTTCGAGTACAGTGCTTGCGGTTTCGATGTGGATCTTTGTCATTCACCCAGTATTGCGGTTGCCCTTCTAGGAAGTGGAAGGCAGAAATTCTTTAGGTGTACGTAGACAAGGTCAGATTGTGAGACGGACAATTGCTTGTAATGGCAGACGAGCGGGAGAGGGCTTCAGGGATTCCTGAAGAACTCAAATCTTTGGGCGCAAGGGTCGAGTATCGAGTCCTCGACGTCGCTGACTACCTCACCGGTGACTACTCGGTGGAGAGGAAGTCCGTGCGGGACTTCATAGGCTCTGTCTTCGACGGGAGACTTTTCGACCAAGCTTACAGACTCAGTAAATCCTATGACAATGTTCTCTTGATTGTCGAGGGAGACATTAGTCAAAGGCTTGAGGAATTGAAGAACCCACGATGGTTCTGGGGAGGCGTCGCTTCCGCGGTACTAGACTATGAAATGAAGTGCTTTTTCACTCCGGACACGAAACAAACTGCCCAGCTAATTCACACCATTGGCAAAAGAGGGGAGAAGGAGAGGAAGAAGGGAGAACGAGGTGCTCCTCCATTGATTGTTCGAAAACCTAGGTCCGGAGAATTGGATCGTGTCCAGGTCTCGATTGTGAGCGCATTGCCCGGAGTCGGCCCGAAACTTGCGGCGCAGTTGCTCACACATTTCGGCAGTGTTCGACGTGTCTTCCAGGCCTCTGCAACTGAGATGGCTGTAGGAGCAGGCATAGGAAGATCCAGAGCACTAAGCCTGCGAAAGAAGCTGGATGCAGATTATAAGGAGAAAGGGAAACAGGCGCAAGTCAGGCTGAAAGAGGAGGATTAGAGGCTAAACTGGCTCGAAGAGAAGGAAGCTCGCTTCGTGCATACCAAGAAGCTTTCGAGGAGATAATCCGGACGGTCGAGGACTCCCTTAGACACGTGCGACAATCCGAAGTCAATCGCTTTCTCGATCTTCTCGTGGAAGCCGAAAGGCGGAGAATATTGGTCATGGGAGTCGGCCGCAGCGGACTAATCGGTCGAGCCTTTGCAATGCGACTGATGCACCTTGGCTTTGAGGTCTACGTTTTAGGCGAGACGATAACTCCAGCGGTAGGAAAAGGGGACCTTGTCGTAGCCATCTCAGGGTCGGGAACGACCAAGCTGGCAGTGACCGCTGCAACTATAGGAAAAGAGGTTGGTGCTACTGTTGTCGCGATCACCTCCTTTCCTAAGAGTGACCTAGGAAGATTAGCGGATCACGTCGTACAGGTAAAAGGAAGGACCAAGGTGGCGGAGGAGACCGACTACTTCACTCGGCAGATGACCGGAGTGCATGAACCATTGGCACCGCTCGGCACCATATTCGAAATCGCGTGCACCGTATTCCTCGATAGTTTGATTGTGGAATTGATGTATCGACTTGGAAGGTCTGAGAAGGAACTCATGCGACATCATGCAACCATCGAATAGTCCTTGGAGCCCGTGCTGAATCTGACTCTGGTCTTGAAAGATTGCGATTGGATAGTCACGCAAGACCCTGAGAGGCGGGTTCTTCACAAAGCATCCATAAAGATTGATGACGGGAAGATCATCGAGATCGGTCAAAACCTTGCTTCCTCGAGAAAGGATGAGACGATGGATTGTCACGGAAAAGTGATGATCCCTGGCCTGGTCAACACGCATACTCATTTGGCTATGACATTGCTACGGGGGTATGCGGACGATTTGGAATTGAAAGAATGGCTTGAGCAGAAGATCTGGCCACTCGAGAAGCGGTTAACAGGTGACATGGTACACTCAGGCGCATTGCTTGGGTGCCTCGAGATGATTCGGACGGGTACTACATGCTTCGTTGACATGTACTTCTTCATGGAGAGAGTTGCGGACGCGGTTAAAGAGGCTGGACTGAGAGGCTTGCTCTCGCACGGGATCATAGATCTTCCTAACAAAGCGGACAAGGAGAAGGATCGGAAGAAGACCCTGGCACTATTGCAATACGTCAAGAGACTTGGCGAGCCAAGAATCAGATTCATCCTCGGACCCCACGCCCCTTACACCTGCGATCAGGACACTCTACTGTGGTCCAAGGAGATCGCCGAGAAAGAAGACACCATAGTAGGAATACACGTCGCGGAAACCCGCGGAGAGCAAGCAAAGTCGGAGGAGAATAGGAAAGCGCGAGTTGTTGACTACTTGGACAAGATCGGGTTCCTTTCCGAACGAGTTCTTGCGGCCCATGCGGTCTGGTTGACGAAGAGCGAAGTCAAACTGTTAGGAGAGAGAGGTGCTCGGGTCGCTCATTGTCCAGTTTCGAACATGAAGCTGGCAAGCGGTGGGGTGGCACCCGTCCCGGAGATGTGGAACGCCTCGGTCCCAGTAGGCTTGGGGACGGATGGGCCTGCCAGTAACAATAGCCTAGACATGTTCGAGACCATGAAAATGTGCGCACTGATTCACAAAGCGTACAGGTGGGATCCTACGATCGTGCCTGCTCAGAACGTACTGGATATGGCGACGATAGATGGCGCGAAGTGTGTGAGGATGGAGAAGATGATCGGTAGCTTGGAACCAGGCAAGATGGCCGATATTGTGCTGCTTGATTTACGAGATCCAAACATGGTCCCAGTTCACAATGCCGGGACCCTAGTATCTGACCTCGTTTACTCTGCGAACGGGTTCAACGTCGACACAACAATTGTCAACGGCAACGTCTTAATGTTGAATCGGGATTTTCGAACCCTTGATCCTTCTGAAGTGGCTCAGGGGGTTACGAAGTCAATTAAGGATCTTGTCGATCAGTAATGCCTCTTCAATGATCACGTAGCCACTCTGACCGTCGCAAACCTCGCGAGTCTTCTCTATCCTTATTGCATGTTTGAAATTCGGCGCATCCACCACGAATGATTCATACTCCCCACCTTCGCCGGTCAAGTGGATCCCGTACTGGCGCGATAGCCGTTTCAGTTCCTTCCATGCGTTAGCGTCCAGGTGCCGCCCTAGCCATGACTTGTCCAATCCACGAGCCGCAACCCCGGAGATGATTGCATCGAAACGAGCTTGGATAAGGTCGTCAACAATTGTTTCTGGCTTCTTGTGCCATAGTGGGTTGAAGCTTCGCAGGCCGGTGCTGTCGCAGATGTGGTCAAATCGGGTCTTTTGATAATCGCTCGCCACGGCTCCCGTAGCAACACCTTCGATCCCGTAATCTCTTTTCACCAGAGAGAGCGTATTTTGCAGTTCGTCGAGTCCAGATGTTTCTTCTCTGATGAATACTTGATCTATCCCTAGGGCTTTGGTTTGCAAGCTAGTGGATTCGATGCCTGGATAGTGGAAAATGAAGGACTCGGGCCGTTTGGGTTGTACAGTAACTAGGACCGGTATCTCCCATCCCTGATGCTGCAGTAGCCAGACTGCATAGGCGCTATCCTTCCCACCGCTAAACAGGACGCCGACACGCAAGCTAGAAGCTCCTATTAGGTTAATTCTAGTCTAGACTTTTGTTCGAATTGTTTTTCATACAGCTGTCGAAGTCTCTGAATCGTATCGGCATCCTCTGGGGACTTGTCCTCTCTGAAGCTAGTTATCCTCGCAAACCTCAAGGCGAACCCGGACTTGTAGCGAGGGCTCTTCTGGACCTCGTTATATGTCACTTCGGCAACTATTGAAGGCTTGACGTAAACTGTCCATTCGTCCTCATGAGTTTTTAGTTCCTGCAACCGTTTTGTGATCATATCGAACTCTGCATCAGTCAGGCCCTTGAATGTCTTCCCAATCATTTGGTATTCTCCGGTCTCTTGATCCCGAACTGCGAGATGATAATTGCTCAGCCATCCCACTCTCCTGCCGCTTCCCCACTCTGCTGCGACGATTACGATGTCGAGTTTGTCGTCCCGTTTCAGCTTGAACCATTTCTTGCCTCTCGCGCCAGGGGAGTAGTTGCTAGACAAGGACTTCGCCATCAATCCTTCATGACCTTCTTTGATCGCGAGATCGAAGAACCTTGAGATCTCCTTCTTGTTCTGCTCGACTATCCTTGGGGCCAGATAATCCTCACCTACCAAGGAGGCCAAGATCTCCCATCGTTCCGAGTATCGCTCGTCGATCAACGTTCTTCCGTCCACATAGAGTGCGTCGAAGAGGTAAATCTTCAACGGAATCCTTTCGGTCATGGCTTGTATCTCATGAACGCGGCGAAATCGCCGCATTAGGTCTTGAAAGGGAATTGGTCGACCATTCTTTCCTATTCCGACAACTTCTCCTTCGATGAGATACTCAGATGCGTTGACTTTGGTCTTGGCGAATGCCACAATCTCTCCGATGCTGTCTGTGACGTCTGTTAGTCGCCGGCTATAGATCCTGACCTTGTCTCCAGACTTGTGAATCTGAATCCTAGCACCGTCGAGCTTGTACTCAAACCCGCTTCCACCGGTGTGCTCCCTGAGGACAGTTTCCAATGTCTCGGCCATTTCAGCGAGCATCGGTTTTACTGGGATGAAGAGATGGATGCCAATCCGTTGCAATTCTTTTGGACCCCCAGTTATAGCGATCTTTGCAATGTCTCCAATGTCACCGTGCAGCATGCTTGCTCTGCGCACCAATTCTTTCGGAGCGCCGGAAGCGAGGCTGATCGCGTCTTGGACTATTCCTTCGACCACACCGATCCTCATCTCTCCAAACATCATCCGTACGAGATATTCAGACTCTACCGGACTCGCTTGGGTGAGGAGTGTTTGAACTAGGCTCAGTTTTCTTACTCTAGACCCGGCTCCGATTGCCTCCGATACCTTGTCGAACGTCCTAAACACGTCGTGGATTGTTAGCGGCGCTTCTGAAAGTCTCGTCTGGCCTAGGTTGCGAGAGGCTTCCGAGATCGTGGCATAGCTGACCTCCAACACCCTTGGGTCTGATTCTGGGAAGGGCTTGCCGACTAGGAAGAGCGTGGCATCGGAGATTTCTGAGGGGTCGACGGATCTGAGGAAGTCAGCGATCAATCGAGTCTTTTCACCGCGCTTAGTTGTCTGTTCGAGATTCTGACATAGCTCGGCCAGTTTCTGGAAAGGTGTTGGAGAACGAGCTGGAAGTGTTACGCTTATGCGAGCCAGGCCCCGAGTTTTGTGTCTGAGTGCTTATGGTAGGACTCAAGCAGATGAGTTGCTGCGTGCTCAACCCTTTCCTTATTGAACCCACGCTCTTCTACGAGAAATCTTACTAGTCCATCGATGTCCGGCTTCGAAAAAATCAATTTGTAGTCTTGGACGGTATTTGGACGGAGGAAGACTTCTCGGACCTCATCAAAGTTACCCAGTAACTTTTCCTTTATCTCTTGAGGGATTTGTTCTATTCGGCCATATTTCCTCACCAGTGCCAATGCTTTCTTCGGTCCAATGCCTTTGATGCCTGGATCAAAGTCTGTACCAATCAATATCGCGAGATCGACAAGCTGCTCTCTCGTAATCCCTAGAATCTGAAGATTCTCTCTAAGGTTAATGATCTCTGGAAGAAGTTTTCTGGTTCGACGCTGGGACGGCAAATACTCTGTCCCGGTTATCGTCAGATACCTGACTAGGATAGGTGCGCCATAGAGTAGTGAGTCGTAATCCTTGCCACCAACAGCCCAGACCTCACCCTTAGAGGCTATCTGACTCGCCTGTGCCTCAGCGTCTTCGGGAGCATCGAGCCATGGAATTCCCATGAGGGTCAAGAGTCTCTTCGCATCCTGAAGCACGTCACCCGTTACTCGACCGGTCATGACCGCCTTCGACCATGCTGACGCAGCATCGCCCCGTTTTATCGCGCTCGCATATTCAGCCTCGGCCTTTTCCCGTGCTCTCCTTCGTTCCTCCATTGTTGCTCGCTTCAAAGGATGAAATCTGCCGTCGAAAACGAAGATCAATGTCATCCCGTACTCGCCAACCAGCCTTGCAGTCCTTGTCA
This sequence comes from Candidatus Bathyarchaeota archaeon, assembly GCA_005888695.1. The sequence continues at coordinate 4,448 of VBBH01000178.1, read as the reverse complement.
ACAATCCGATCAAGTGAGAAGTAACATGTCCTTGATTGTCGGTGAAGAGGCTGCCATCGTGTTTTCGGATTAGTGCTAAAAACTGGTGTAGCTCGATGTTGCCGTCTACTGCGAAGGATTTGTTCTTCAACGCCTTGAGAGTTGTCTGCTCGCGATGAATGATCGGAGTGAGCATCACTCCCAAACAGAATACCTTGTTCATGAAGAGGAAGGGATGCTGTTCATAAAGCCAATTTCGAAAGTCTCATGGGAGCACTCTTATCCGACGCTGTAACGGAACCGACCCCCTCTGGGTTACGTCCCCCAAATCTCCTGTTGACCAACCCTATCGCTCCTCTCCCAATGACGACCTCGAAAGAGCGAGCAGACAGGCTTGGCACAGAAGTATATTCCCGAGCCATAGAGATCTGCTGGCGACTCGACGAACTATGCAAGGTACCGTCCGGATCTGCTGAGGATTTCAAGTGGAGTGATTCAACGGCCCGTATCGCCTATCAGACATTACAGAGGTTGATGATAAAGATCCGGGATGGCCGCCTACACTGGTCGATCGGTCGCGACAAAGAATAGGCCTAAAGTCTTCATGTCGAGATAGCCGTTCCACAAACAGTTGGCTTCCCCGAGACGGGGCTGTTGAAGAAGGTCGAAGAATAAACTCGTGAGTGGAAAAGTCGAGAGGCTAATTGTTGGAAGGTGGTGATGGTTCCGAGGGTGTGGGAGGATTGAAGGGCTCGCGTGGGAAAATGTACTCGGAGTCTGACTTGGGCAGAGCTGGGCCCTGATTCTTCTTCTCGTGAGATGTCGAACTGTTCCTTTGACTGTTCCTTTGACCACGCGGCCTTACCGTTGCTTTTCCGGAACCTTTTGAGGATTTTGAAGAGTGACTTGTTCTTTGGCTTGCAGGACTGGACTTTAGCCTGTGGATTTCCTTCCGGAGGTTCTCGATTTCACTTCTTACGCGGCTAAGCTCTGTAGTAAGCTCAGTTGCGAGCTTGTTGAATACCCTAGAAAGTTCCTGTAGAGTTTTCTTCGTTCCAGTTGGGATGACTGGCATGATTTGAGACCTTGCGCTTCGGGCCCGGTAAGCATACTGTAACCCGGCCTCTTCTCATATGGTGCACACCGGCTCGAGACGACTCATTTGGATCGATGATTCCTCTGACAGAGGCAGAAGGCCTTTTGGGGCTCGTTGCAACCGTCGTAATCCCGAGTACGTCCGACGCTCTTAGTCCCGGCATCTACTGGTCGCATCAATCTTCAGGGGTTGTCCACTCTGGGCGAGAAGTTCGGGACAGAGTCGGCAGTGGCGTATAGAATTGAGTTGAAGTTGATGACCCGATTAAGGATCGCGTCAAAGATTTGGCTCGGGGACAACTCAGTTGTGGTCAAAGCAATTAGACTAGTACGCGGAATTGTACTATTGTTCTTCGGGATCCTTCACGCCCGGGAGGCTGGATCCCCCTTTTGGCAAGGGATCATTCGGAAATTTGCTAGGGACCAATACGCGGAGCAGCTAGAGTACTTTTGGGAGTCGTGTTCACGGTGATGAACCAATTCTTCATTCTTTGATAGGTCTCGGTGTGAATGCAACTGATTGAGCTAGTGGTCAGCTTCTATCGAACAGCCGGATAGTTACAGTTGGGTTTGCTACTGTTACGGCCACGTTTCGGAGTTGCGTTCATTGTCTCTAGTGTTTCCTGATGTGTGGAGTCCCGATGGTTTCAAAGGTCGAGATTTCTCATCGTAGCGATAAAAGGATACCGTGAACCTTCCTCACGAATTAAGAGTTCACGACGAATTAGTACTCATTCGGGACTAGTGTGATCGGGAGACGTATAATGAGAACCAGGATTGAGACGAGCCGCCTTGTCCTGGCGCTCTTTGTGGGGTTGAGTATCGCATCGGTCATGATGGCAACACCCGTGTTCGCTTCTACCACAACGACTACCACTTCGGCTAGCAGACCAACAACTACGTACAGTTGCACCGTCAATATCGCATACGCTTCGGGAACCTTTACCGTGAAGACAGTTGTTACAGCAACTAACGGGTACCTTCCTGGACCATCTCTAACAGACTATCTGCAGTCCTACCATTCCGGCACTTTGTACAACACCCAGTCGGTCAAGTTCTCTGTAGGAACGAACCAAGCCTCGATAACAATGAATGTGCCCGTTTCGTCCGCAGGCACGGGCGCTTACAGCTTCTCCTCTACGATCCTCAACAGCAAAGGGAGTCAAATAACCGCGTGCTCTGGAACATACTCTCTGTAAGTACGCCGAGCACCGTCAAGAAACCCCTTCCCTTTTTCTTTCTGTCCTAACAAAAAAGAGACTGTGCACATTTCGGATCTTACTTTGGCTGGAACAGTCCTATGGGCACGCGTCGCTGGTCCAGCATTATTCCTTTTCCTGAGACTATTTCGAATCGGGTCTCGGAGGATGACGTAGCCCGTCCCGAGAGCTTCTTGACGAGAAGGAAGCGTGAAAGTGACCTTGCACGTTTGGACAGGCTGAGCTCTATGACACCGTCAGTTAGCGATTCTATCTTGGACTTGGCCTCGTCTGGGAGCGAGCCTCGAGTCGCGGTTACAATGAACATTCCATTACTGTTCTTGACCTTGGCACCGATTACTTGGAGAAAGTTGATACAGTCTTTGGCCGACGCAGAGTTGAATATCGGAGTAGCGGAGTCGAGCAAGATCGTCACCGGACCACCCTTAGCCTTCTCGATCATCCCAGTGACCTGAATACTTACCTCGGTGAAGTCTGTGGGATCCCTAATCTGTGCGCCCTCGACTCCAGCGAGAGCTGAATAACAGTCCAGGATGGTTAACTGTCCTTTTTCGAGATACTGTGCGACGTCCCAGCCCATGTCCCTCATCTTTCTTTTGATCTCGGCGGGAAATCCATCGTAGGACAAGAGGCCGCAATATTTTCCGGCCACCAAGTCTCGGTAAAGCAGTTGTAATCCTAGGGTGCTCGATCCGGCACCTGGGTCGCCTATGATCAGAAGGGATGCGGGGGCACGGAGCTCCCCGCCTGTAAGTTTGAACAGGTTGTCGAACGCGACCCTCTTTGTGTTGAACTTGCGCAGGAACACGAACGTCGACAGGCTACCCGCGAGTCCTATCGTCCCGAGGATGTAGTAGAACTGGCTAACGACAAAAACACTGCCGTGAACTTGGAACCTCTGAGTCACAGTGGTGACCGGTCCAGTGTTCTGGTATGCGTCTGCCATGCTGCTGGGTGAGAAGGCGAGTTGCCATGATCCCTCTGGGTCTTGATTGGACATGGTAAAGCCCGACGGAGTGTAAAACAATCGCCTATTCGGATCGTATATCGTCAAGAGCGTGGAGACTGTCGCCCCAGACGGATTCCTAACCTCGACATTGTACGTTCCCGTTGTCAGAAAACCCCCGCCCGGAACATATTGAATTCGGAATGTTGCGTAAAGGGTGTTACCGGGGTTGAAGTCAGACGTCGGGTTGCCATAGGAGTTGTAGGTGGCGAGGTCGGTGACGACGAGTTGTGCAGGGTTGACGGTGACGGTAATGGTTGTTGACCCACCGTTTGATCCTGAAGTAGCGGACACGTTTAGACTCCAAGTGCCAACATTGTCGCCTAACTGGACTGGATACGACTTGGTGTACAAGCATGGATTCGACCCCGCTGAAAGTGAAATCGAGCTGGAAGGTGTTGTGCTTGTGACAGTCGCAGTATTCACAGGAGTCGAATCCACATATGAGACACAAGCGCTGATGGTTGCAATGTCGCCTCTGGAGAAAGCTTGGGAGGTGCTTGGAGAGATTATGTTGACTGATAGGGTGGACGTTACTTGAAAAGTGCCTGTTGCTACTCCCGTCTGGGCAGGGTTGGGAGCGAGTTTGTCCACAGCTATGGAATACGTACCCTTGACATCTGTGTTAGCCGGACTACCGGTTACGGTGGTCCACGAAGGGGTAACGCTTGGATAAGTAACCGCGGCTGATCCTTGCGCCGTTGAATCAGTCAGGAGAAGCAGTGTAATTGTGGATTGCCCGACGGAAGCTCCACCGGGTTTCGTGACCGTTATTTTCATACTGTAGGAAGTGCTAGCAGCTCCTCCAGTTATGGAGACTGTGATTATAGGCTGCTCTCCTATGTTGATGAGACTAGGTTGTACCGTCACTGTGTAAGAGATGACAGCATTAGCTTCTCTTGTCGAGAAGAGTACGATCAGAGCATAGACTAGAAGTAAGAGTAGCGCGTAGCCCTTCTTGTTCAAACTGTTCCCTGCAACCAGTCTCTTCTCGGATCTTTGCGCCCCTATGATTCCCTGCCCGAGGGTAGGAACTCGTAAGATGAAGGGTTTTGTAACCGCACGAGTTTTCCGGTGGTTACAATCATCGTTGTTCGGCCAAAAAACCAAGGGCCGAAATGTGGGTTTGACCGGTGGACTCATTCATA
>VBBH01000327.1 GCA_005888695.1 Candidatus Bathyarchaeota archaeon | reverse complement strand
TGGTTTGAGGCTTTCGGGACTGTTTGCCACCGGATCTATTGTCGCCGAGCTTTCCTGCTCTGGCGATGTTCCGTCTTTAGGTACTCTTGAAAATGATAGTTATTTCCTTGTCAGGATAACCGAGTGTCTCAGACAGGACTTTTGTAAGCGATTTGGCGAGTTGCCTCTTCTGCGTTTGCTTAGCCTTCGAATCTAGTAGGTCTACGGTAATTGTGGGCAAAGTTATCTTCTCCTTGTGAACGGGATCCCCGCTCTGCTTACGTTCTCAGGCTTGTCCTCTACAATCCTCACAACAACCTCTTCAGCCGAACAGCCTAAGATTCGGGCGACCGCTTCGGTTACTCTTTTCATGAAATCGGATTTTTCAGCAATCGAGTGCTTCCCCTCGATGGGGTAGATCTCAATAGAGACTCGACCCGTCACGTCAACTCGAAGTTCATTTCGCATTTCAGAACTATATCTTTGTTAAGACCAGCTTGACGCTCTCCCAAAGGAACGATCGGCTGATCCTTTCTGCAACCCAAAAGCTCAGTTTGAATGGACGTCAAAAGGAGAAGGGAAACAGTGTCTCAGGCCAAAGGCCGAACGGGAAGCACGAGATGCGGACATTACGAGCAGGTAAAGAAAGGCCGACGGTGGAAATGTGTGGCTTGCGGAAAGATCCTAACGATTCCGGAAAGCATACAGAATTCGATTGAATTGTCTGACGTTATGAAATCCGCGATGGCGACGGGAAGGCCCTTGAACGAAAGTTTGGACGACATGTTAGGACGCAAAGAATGGGACGAAATACTGACCAAGCTCCGAACCAAGAGGAAGACATTGGAACGCGAAAAAGTGTGATGCCAAAAGGGACTTCATGACTTAACAAACGCTGGGGTCCGGCCTTATGTAGGGAAGACCCGAGAGGTTCGTCGAACTCTTGACGGGGACTTTGGCCCGACACCCAGCTACAGATTCCCTGCAGTCACCAGCGCTCGTCCGCTGACCGTCAGGTCCGCGCCTCTAACAACCGCCGTGATTCCGAACCCGCCAGTGGTCACTGAGCCAGCCACCATCCTATCCTGTCCGAACAAGTAGCCCATCCTAGGATTGATTCCCACATTCAGGATAGTCAGCCTTCGTTTCTGCTCTGGCACAGTCGTTACGAGTTTCGTGAGCATCGGCATGCTTTCTTTGCTCTTCCACTGGACCAACCTTCCCTCCTTGAATGTCAGCGTCGCATCGCTGAGTAGGCCTAGCCTTGTCACGGACTTCGAGACTTTCAGCGTCCCTGAGGCTGATGTGGATTCAACCCCTTTCGACACGAATCCGGGCGGAACATATGTCATGTTGTTGCCCGCCCTCATGTCCTGCGGACTCACTACGCCGTCTTCGATAGTGGTTTCTCCCTTCAAGATGAATTCGAGGCGCGCGCCTCCGCCACGGACCGAAACCTTCGAACCATCAGTGAGGGCTGAAGATAGCCTTCGTGCTCGGCTAGAAATCCCCTCAAAGTTGACCAAAGCTGCGCTCAATTGTCGCTCGGCTATCTGCTGTACTGTGCGGCCCATTATCCTCGCCATCTCTTCACCGATGTAGCCGAATGTCAAACGTGCACCCTTGAGCTTGGCCTTCTTTGCTGCATCGTACCACGACGAATTGTATCTAGTTGAATCTGACATTAGCCGAGGGTTGATTTTTGTCTGATACGCAGCGAGCAGTGGTCCAGGAATGAACACGTACGCATCTGTACCCTTCAACATTCCATACTCGTTGCGCCCCATCTTCCCAAGAGTGTTCCTCGGCGACCGCTTGACTCCTTCGATATACGCTCCTTCGTCCTCGAGAACCAGAACCGCGGTAGTCCCCATGGCTCTCGCCTCCGCCAACAAGACCCTCGCGAACTCGAGCCCGTTGTTCCAGGACTCCACAGTCACTGTTTCCCCCTTCTTGACGGAGAGAGTTTTCTGCAGCACTTTCTTCGCAACCTTAGTGCGTAGACTGTTCAGTGCATCCATGTCCTTCCACGGCCCGGAGACCTCTTCTTAAGCTCGAACTTTTTTCCATCGAACGCTCCGGTCAGTAGATGTACGCCTTCACTTCTTTCCGGGCGATTTTCCTCAGGAACTTCACTAGGTAGTCCACGGACTTGAATTCCCTCGAAAGGATTCTCGCACCGAGCGCAGGGGCCCTGCGGTCCTTCCTTTCGTAGATCATGACCGTGTACACGCCTCCAGATCGTGTAAGGAAAGCGAAGCATTCCCTCTTGAAGTAGGACCCGACGACCCTAANNNNATCAGGCGTCTCACTTCTCTTGCGGAGCCGACTCGTCGTTTTTAACACGCTCTCCCGGGAGAAGGAACCGTTCGTAAGTCTGCGCCGTGGCAAGGTACAGATGTTCGTCTGCGGACCGACAGTTCAGGACTACATACACTTGGGCCACGCCCGTACGTACATCTTCTACGATGTCGTCGCGCGGTACCTGACCCATCTCGGATACAAGGTCCGGTTCGTCCTGAACATCACAGATGTAGATGAGAGGATAACGGACGAAGCCAAGAGGACAGGCATGACTCCTTTCGCCCTCGCAAGAAAATACTCGAAGGCCTTCGTGGAAGACATGGCGAGGCTCAAGGCCGACACTATATGCAGGTTCGAGCCGGTCTCCAAATACGTAGACAAGATGATTGAGCAGGTCTCTCTCCTGATTAGGAAGGGGCACGCATATGTAGTCGATGGCTGGGTCTACTTCGACATCTCAACCTTCCCGAACTTCGGGAAGCTCTCTCACCAGTCCTCCCGTGATCTTTCTCTCAGGCCCCTCGAACTCTCTATATGGAAAAGGAACCTGCTTGACTTCTCGCTTTGGCATCCGAGAACCTTGGTCGAGGGCAAGTGGGACAGCCCTTGGGGGATGGGGTCGCCTAGTTGGCATATCCAAGACATCGCGGTCACGGCCTCGCTCCTGGGCCCTCAGTATGACCTGCACGGCGGCGCTTACGAGCTGATTTATCCACACCACGAAGCGGAAATCGCCGAGGCGGAGTCTCTAACAAGCCTCAGACCTTTCGTAAAGTACTGGGTCCACACCAGACTTGTCAACATCAAAGGCGAGAAGATGTCCAAGTC
>VBBH01000177.1 GCA_005888695.1 Candidatus Bathyarchaeota archaeon | reverse complement strand
CCAATTCTGGGACCATCACAATATCAAACACCGGCAGCATCGGCATCTATAACGAACAAAGAGGTGTTCTTAACAATAATCCTGGAGGGACTATCGTCGTTTCAAACTCCGACGGCAGCGACGGCATCTCCAACTCAGGCGGCACCATTATCAACTCTGGAATTATTACATTATCAAACACCGGCGTCACCGGTATCTACAACTCCGTAGGAGACAGTCTCACCAATAATGCTGTAGGGACGATCACAGTATCGAACTCTGGCAGCAGCTACGGAATCTACAGCGGCGGCACCGTTACCAACTTTGGTACTATCACGGTGTCGAACACCGGTACCGGCAGCTACGGTATCTACAGCTATGGCACCCTCTCCAGCTCTGGGACTATTATAGTGGAGAACTCTGGCTACATCGGCATCTACAACGGAGGCACGTTTACCAACTCTGGCAGTATCACGGTGTCGAACACCGGTACCGCCAGTTACGGTATCGCCGGCGATCTCTCGAACTTTGGTACTATCACGGTGTCGAACACCGGTACCGCCAGTTACGGTATCGCCGGCGATCTCTCGAACTTTGGTACTATCACGGTGTCGAACAGGGGCACCGGCAGCTACGGTATCCGAAATTCGGGGGGCACTCTCTCCAACTCTGGTGCTATCACAGTGTCAAACACTGGCAGCAGCACTGGTATCCTCAACGACCGCACTTTCACCAATAGTGCTGGAGGGACGATCACTGCGTCAAACTTCGGCAGCTATGGCATCCAAAACCACGGCACTCTCTCTAACTCTGGAACTATCACAGTGTCGAACTCCGGTAGCACCGGCATAACCATCTACTCAGGAGGCACCTTCTCCAACTCTGGTACTATCACAGTGGCGAACATCGGCATCGCTACGTTCGGCATCCAAAACTTCGGCAGCCTCTCCAACTCTGGTGCTATCACAGTGTCGAACACTGGCAGCGGTAGCTCCGGCATCGTCAACTTCGGCATGCTCACCAATAATGCCGAAGGGACGACCGTAGTGTCAAACACTGGCGGCACCGGCATCTATAACGCCGGCACTCTCTCCAACCCTGGAACAATCACCATTTGTGGCGGCACTACTTATGGTACCATCCCAACAAGCGGGAACCCCGTTACTACATGCAATGCTCCCCCTACAGTGTCCATAACTGGACTCCCAGTTACTCTCGAGGCTACCGGTCCTAATGGGGCGGTTACGACTTTCACGGCCTCTGCCACAAGTTCTACAGGTGTTTCTCTCTATACAACCTGCTCTCCTATTTCAGGCTCCACCTTTTCCCTAGGCGCTACGACGGTCACATGCACTGCCACGGACGCATTGGGCAATACTGGCTCAGTGGTCTCCACAGTAACTGTTGTTGATACTACACTTCCAATCCTGTCTCTGCCAGCAGACATTATCGCGGACGCTACTAGCCCAAGTGGAGCCTCCCTGACCTTCTCTGCGACGGCTACGGACCTCGCAGACTCATCCCCAGTCGTCGCTTGCTCGCCCCCGTCAGGTTCGACTTTTGCTCTTGGAGCAACTCCAGTGTCTTGTTCTGCCACGGACTCTTCAGGAAATGTGGCCAGCGGAATTTTCACGGTGACCGTAAACCCGGCTCTAACTGTGGACGGCCTTTCGGCCGGCTCATCGACTATCCTTTCGGGTCGGTCATCAACCCTGTCTGCGACATTCGGCAGTGGTACCTCGCCCTACAGTTGCCAATGGCTTCAGAAGTCTCCAGGTGCTGGAAGTTACAGTAACCTTGACGGCTCCTCATCCTCATCCTGCACGTCGCCAGCTTCCACCTCGACAGGCGCTTTGACGACTGTGGGGGCTTGGTCCTTCGAGATCCAGGTCACAGATAACGTTGGAGCTGTGGTTACTTCGAGCCCTGTCATAGTAAACGTCTACGACTTCACTGCAACGTTGTCTTCTGCAGACGCTATCCCAGATACTATCCTTAGGGGGGGACAAGGCTCGTATACAGTGACGCTGACTTTGACTAGTGGTTCCACAGGCACTATTCCCTCGATAGCACTCTCAATATCAGGATTGACTGGGTCCTTCTTTCCGGCATCGCTGGTCCCGTCCGGGGCTGGTACGTCGACTTTTTTGAGAGTCAACTCCCCTGCGACAGTAGGCGACACCTCGTTCACAGTCACAGGAACTGACGGGCGGTCGCCCGAGGGAGGAGCAAGAGCCTCGGCCTCAACCACACTCCACGTCTACGATTTCACCCTAACGATTACCTCCCCAGACACTGTCCTAAAGGGCGGAAGCGGTGTTTACACAATAAAGGGAACCTTGGTCACCGGTTCCACGGGAACTCCACTGCCTTTTGGCCTGACTGTGAGTGGCGTCTCAGGTGGGTTCTCCTCCCCGACGCAGATCACTCCAACTCTTGGAGGTGCGACTTCCATGGGGACGGTAACTCCTGGATCGGTGGGCGACGCGTTGTTCACGGTTACCGCTGCTAACGGGTCTCCTGCAGCAGGGGCGAGGACGGTGGCAGGTCTAGTCCATGTCTACGATTTCACTGTCGCCGGTTCCTCGGCAGACACCATCCTCTATGGTGGTAAAGGTTCGTACATTGTGACGCTTACCCTCGTCTCCGGTTCGACGGGAATCATTCCATCTGTCAGTCTTTCGATCAGCACAATGAGCGGTTCCTTTTCTTCGTTGTCTGTTACTCCCACCTTTACAGGAGCCACTTCAACGCTAACTGTCAACTCACCACTCACTGTTGGCGATAGATCTTTCACAGTCACGGGCACAGATGGACAGTCTCCTGAGGGAGGAACCAGGAGTTCTGCTTCCATCGCTATGCACGTCTACGATTTCGCTATACACTTCTTACCGCCCGACACTATTCTGCTGGGCGGTAAAGGATCCTACACTGTGACTGCGTCTCTTGTCAGCGGCTCGACAGGTGACATTCCATCAGTCAGTCTCTCAATATCCGGATTGACAGGTTCCTTCGGGTCCACGTCACTGGTACCAACCACCTCTGGCGCTTCCTCAACATTGACGGTCGACTCGCCAGCCACTGTGGGAGACGCTCTGTTCACTGTAACAGGGACTGACTCTAGGACTCCCGAGGGTGGGACTAGGAATATCCATAGTCTCGTTTACGCCTATGACTTCAAGATGGCGGTCTCGTCTGCAGACACTATTCTGCTAGGTGGTAGGGGATCCTACACTGCGACGCTCACGCTTGTCACAGGTTCCGGCGGAACGATCCCATCAGTCACTCTCTCGATTAATACATTGACAGGTCTCTTCTCATCATCGGTCACTCCCACCCCTGCAGGTGCCGCTTCAACTTTGAGCGTCAACTCTCCAGCGTCGGTGGGCGACAGCTCATTCACCGTTACTGGAACGGATTCCAGGTCTCCGGAAGGAGGAAGTAGGGTTTCATCCCCGTCGACTATTCATGTCTATGACTTCACCGTCAGCGTATCGCCGACCAGCAGTATTTTCCTTCGCGGTGCCACGGGGACACACACGGTAACTCTGACGCTTGCAACTGGCTCCACTGGCACCGTCCCGTCGATATCGCTAACTCAGATCGGGCTGCCTGGCGACTCCACCTACTCATTCAGCGGAAGCGTCATTCCAACGACAAGCGGGGCCTCGGCTACTCTCACGGTCGTCACTGATGGTTCTCCTCTAGGTTCGTTGGGCGACCGCTTGTTCATCGTCGCAGGCTCGGACTCAAGGTCGCCCGAGGGTGGCAGTAGGATTTCGAGCACTAACTACTTGCGCATCTACGACTTCAGCGTGAGTCTCTCTCCGTCTGACAGTACCGTCCTTCGAGGAGCTTCCGCATCCTACACCCTCTCCGTCAGCCTCACTATCGGTTCTACATCGACTGGCCTTCCGACTAGTGTGTCAATGTCTTTGACCGGTGCACCCTCAGATAGTGCGACTACCCTTGCATCATCGATCATATTCCCACCGAGTCCAGTTTCTCCCGCAGCTACAGTTCTCAATATTGGGACTGGTTCGACATCGCTTGGAGATTTTGCGCTGACGGTGAGAGGCAGTGTTGCAGGCGGCTACAGGAGTGGTTCAGGAGATCTACACGTCTACGACTTTGGCGTCTCTGTCTCTTCCGGGACCAAGCAGATCAACCAGGGCAGCACGGCCAGCTACATGGTTACACTGACACTCTTGACAGGCTCATCGTCCACTGGCATACCCTCTGTCGGTCTGTCGGTGGGCTCATGCGTCTCTGACGCAACGTGCACGTTCACGCCCGTCTCAGTAGTACCCACTGCTTCCGGGGCGACTTCAACCCTGGCTGTGACGACGGGCACGGGTACAACGCTCGGAACGTACACTATCACAGTCACGGCGAGCGATTCTAGGTCTCCTGAAGGTGGTAGCAGAACTGGCTCTGCAACCCTCGTCGTCGGCGGCACCTCACTTGTCTACGCGGGACCGGTGGCGGCAGATTACGGCGACCTCGTCACTCTCAGTGCAACGCTGACCTCGCAGGCGGGTACTGGTGGAGTGCCCAACGAAGTGGTCACCTTCTACTTCAACGGGCAATCAATCGGTTCCGGTACAACTAGCATCATCGGAGTTGCAACATTAAGCTGGAACGTGGGTTCAGGGTTCAGCCCGCAGCTCGGTCAGGGGACATATTCGATTTGCGCCAAGTTCTCTGGTGACTCTTCCTGGCTCGCCAGTCAATCAGCGACGCAGCAGTTCAGGATAAACAAGGAGGACACGGTCGTCACTTACACCGGAAACACGGTTCTCTCGACAACGTCCAGTAGCTTTACGCTTCAAGGGCTAGTCTTAGTTGATGGGGGGACAGAGCCTTACGGTCCGTTCCGCGGAAATCTGATGTCCGCCAGTGTCCAGTTCAAAGTCTATACCACAACATTGACACCGACGCTCCTAGGCGCCTTCTACGCCCCCGTTTCCACCGTCTCAGGGCTCACGGGAACTGCAACGACAACGCTCCCGTGCAGAGCCGGAAGCGGTAGCCCGCCCAGTTCGATCATCTGCGGTGGAATAATTCTGCAGGAGGGAGCGTATAACATCCAAGCCCGGATAGATCCGACCAACGCCTACTTCACGTCACCAGTATCCGATGGAATGTTCTCTGTCTACATTCCCACGGGCCAGTTCGTGACGGCCGGCGGCTGGGTGGCCGACCCGTCGAGCCTGAACCCCAAGAACCAGGCCAATTTCGGCCTCACTGTCAGGTTCAACAGTAAGGGACAGATACAGGGCCAGTCGGTCTACATCTACAGGACCCCATGCGTCTCCCCGGCACCGACGGGCGACATCTGTGACATCATGATAAAGAGCAATGCTTGGATCGGTCTCGGCTTCTACACGCAGACAGTTGGCGGCATGACACGATCATGTAGCAATTTCCAGTCAAAGGCTAACGTCCAGGAAACTGACACAGTTACCGGCATCCTTTACTCGGTCCAAGGAAACAACCAGATGACGGTCTACGCCTGCCAGGGTAACTCCAACTCTAGCCCAGCTGGAACCTACTCCATACAAGACCTGAGCCAGTCAGGAACGGTGTTCCACGCTACTCCAGGATACTCAACGGGTGTCGTGCTGGGCGGCGGAAGCGTAGTCGTCCACAACAACGCTTTCACCCCCACGATATCTCTTTCTCCGAGCACCTGCGACCGAGGCGCGAGGGTAACAGTCAGCGGAACTGGTTTCGCCCCACTGTCGACAATTACCATCGCGATCGGCTCGACCGTGTTCGCCTCAGTTACTTCAGATTCCGCAGGTAGCTTCGCGACAGGGTTCACAGCACCATTGACTTCGGGAACGTACACCGTGATTGCCACCGACGGCTCCGGAAACAGTGCTTGGGCCACGCTCACGGTCAGCTAGCAAAACCTGACTTCCGAAAACCAGAACATTTTTCTCTTTTTTTTCCAATGATGGCAGACGGACGGACTGGGTTCCGCCGAATTGTAATCGTCATGGAATACATTGCGAGAAAAAGATACCCACCTAGCCAAGCGGGTTTGCGTTTCCCTATCATATTAAATACCTAACTATTGTTGTTAGCGCGACTTGTCAGCCGTCCTAGCTTTATTCCGTGCTTACAGACGCTTCTCGAAGATAGTGTTGCTCTCCCTGCCTCTACTGCTCTCCGGATTCTTGGTTCATCCCGCCGCCTCGTTGTCTCCGGTAACTATCAGTATCGGCTGCACACCAAATGGGATGATGGTAAGCCAGACCACAACATGCTCCGCAACCTTGACAGACACTTCTATAGGTCCGACTCCTCCTGCCGGCTTCGTGTCCTGGAACGACGCTGGAGCGGCAGGCGGCGGCTTCTTCGACTTAATGGGGTCATGTCCGCTTCAGCCAAGTGGTCCGGATTCGAGCTCATGCACAATAACCTACACTGCTCCGTCTATTTCCAACAGTTCGTTGGCGATAATTGGGACTTGGAGCGACTTTACCAACGGGTACGTACAGTCTTACACTTTCATCTCTGTCCTACCGCCGATCGTTACGTCAGGCCTATCGGCCACCACAATCTCAGTTGACGAAACGACACGTAACACGATTATCACGTTAACGAATTCTTCTGGGGCTACGGTCGGCCAAGTATTGCTTCCACAAGGAAGCTACTTCCCGCCGGCGAGTACTTTCACAATATCCTATGATTCGAGCGGTGGGGTTAGTAGGTTGCAGGTGTCCGGTGTCGTTGTCCCATATGGGCCGGGAAAGACGCTTTTGATCGCAAGCTCGGCTTCGGATGTGTGTATTGTTGACAGTTCTACAGGCGTGTCCTTCAATGCTCCACCAGACTGCTCTTCGACCAACGTTTCACAGTCTTCTCAAGTAGTACTGCCTTGTGATGGCCTGCCCCAGACGTTCGGCGGCTCTCTCCAGCCCAAGTTCCCTGAGGCTCCGAATCCTCGGACTTATACCTGCACTCCATCGAACGGTTTCTTGAGGGTTGATGGACTGGCGTATTCGTTTATCGAGACCCTGGAGCTGCCGCCTGTGATGACGATTGGTACAAGCACCAGTCTCACCAGCGACGTTTCTGCACGCATTGTGATAGGAGCGGACGATGTAACGCTCAACTGCAACGGGCACACGATACGTGGGGTTACGGCTTCATCATCCTCTCCCTCCAATAATGGCATTACTCTCAATGGGAGGAAGGGAGTGACAATAGAAAACTGTCGCATTGTCAGGTTCAATGTCGGCATCCAGATGATCGGGTCTACAGCCAACCTCATCGTCCAGAATACCGCTTCGGGGAACGGCTACGGCTTCGTCCTATCATCCTCCAACTTCAACGCGCTTGTAGGAAACACGGCCAACGGTAACGTGCATGACGGGTTCCGGCTAATCTCATCCAACAACAATGCTCTCCTGCGTAATGTCGCGAACAATAACGGCGGCTACGGTTTTGCGCTCATATCTTCCAATAACAACCTGGTCCGGTCAAACGCGGCGTGCGGAAACGGTCTTTTCGACGGCTACCAAGAGACGAGTTCGGGCAACAAGTTCACGAAGAACGTCTTCTGCAGTACGA
The DNA here is from genome assembly GCA_005888695.1 of Candidatus Bathyarchaeota archaeon. Next base: position 929 of record VBBH01000177.1, on the reverse strand, counting down.
AAAACATCTAGAGGCCGTAGTTGGCCACGTAGTACTCCGCTATTCTCAATGATGACTCGACCGGAGGAAGCATGCCAGACAAGCACCACTCCCTGCATCATCAAGATGTGTCCGAGCAGTTTGGCTAAGATTTCATGTCCCAAGGTCGAGGTTTTGTCGTAGGCGTTGACGTCGCTCAATTGAATTTGCATCGCATGGAGTCTGATGACTTGGATGTTACAGCTATAGTTTGGTGCGGGGGGTGGGATTCGAACCCACGAACCCCTACGGGACAGGGTCCTGAGCCCTGCGCCTTTGACCTGGCTTGGCAACACGGGAGACACCACAATAACATGATGCCTTCCCCCGCACGACACTAGACCAGGCTTTACCCCGCGATAAGATCGAGAAGAATACGCTCAGAAGATAAAGTCTAGAGCTTCTCTCTCGGGAGCAGCTGAGGGCCTTTACCCTCGTGAATGCTCACTTGTCCCCTTCGCATTATCATATGCGAGTTGAACGAGTTCCTTGGCTCTTTCAACGGTCTCCTTACGTTCAATCCTGAAGCTTACCCATCCCTCCTGATGATGCACGTCTGCTCGATGATGCTCGGCCTTGCCTTCCCGAAGCACCCGTGCCTGTTCCTTCGGCGATAGACGTACGTCCAAGAAAGATGGACCATGAGAATGCATGAATTCCAGTCCATGGACCCGGAATTCGGTCCCACCCATTCTGTGGGGGGCCTGGGTGACATTTGGGAGTTGGAGGACCCAGTCCATCAGGGTCCGAAGGAGATCATCCGGAGAACCTGTCTCGCTCGCGCCCCGGGCCATGAATCTCAAACCGATAAAGCAAATTCACTCGACAGCATAGTTAAGGAATCGCAAGGGGTTATGAACTAAGAACACGGTTCACGAGTGCTCCGATCAAGAGGACGCGTCTTTACCCGT